>JAHCBB010000020.1 GCA_019634635.1 Verrucomicrobiia bacterium | reverse complement strand
CGGGGCCGGCGTGAGCGTGGCCAGGTCGGTGAAGGCACCGGTGAGGGAAAGCAGGGGCGGCAGGGCCGGGGCCGGCGTGCCGCCGCGGCGCAGCTTGTAGATCTGGCCCGCCGTGCTGCTGAGCTGGCACAGATACAGCTCGTTGTTGTGGTCCAATCCAAATCCCGACAGGCCCACATAATCGTTGCCGGCACTGGGTCCCGGACCCCGGGGCAGGTTGCAAAGGAACACCTTCCGCGGCGGTGTGCTCGACTCATCCAGCGCCCAGATCACATTGGCGATGTTGTCTCCGAAGATGTAGCGGCCGCCCAGTTCGGCGGCGAACTCCTGCCCGCGGTACACGTAGCCGCCGATGATCGCCGCGCCATCCGTCCGGGGATAACTCAGGACCGGACGCCGGTTGACCCCGATATACGGCGGGACCAGGTCTCCCTGGAGGCCCTCGATCCGGTTCCACTGAAAATTGAGTCCGGGCGGATCGTTCGGTTCAATGATGTTCAACTCCTCCCGGAGCGCGCCCCCCACATCGCCAATAAAAATCCTCCCGGTCGGGGGATCCACGGTCATCCGGTGAGGGCTGCGCAGGCCGATCGCGAAAAACTCCTCCAGCACCCCGGGCTGGCCAACAAATGGGTTGTCGTTGGGAATGTAGTAATTGGCCGTCACGCTGCCCGCCGGGAGCGGTTGCCTGGGGATGGGGTGACTGATGGTGCCGCCACGACGGTCCACATCAATGCGCAGCACTCCCGAGTGCAGGCTGTGATGAATGCGCTGGTTGTGGGCGACGACGTGGTCGTCGCCGTTGGTCAGGTAAAGGAATCCATCCAGCGGGTGGAAGAACATCCCACCGCCGTTGTGCCACACGGTATCCGAGACCTGATCTATGAGGATCACCGCGCTGCCGGGGACCGCGACGCCCTGTGCGTCCAGGGTGTAGCGCACCAGGCGGTCACGATTCGGGGTCGCTATCGGTGGGCGACCGTCGGCGCTCCCGAGCACGGTGCCGGGGGCCACGAAGGTGTAATAAACAAAAAGATGGCGATTGGTCTCGAATCCCGGGTGGTATGCGATGCCCAGGAGGCCGGAGTCATCCCAGCCCTGGCACTGGCCCGTGAGGTCGAGCACCAAGGTCTTCATCGCGGTGTCCGGATCGCTCGCAATCTGGTAGATCCGTCCCTCGCGCTCGTACACCGCCAGGTTGGAGGTGCCGGGCACCGGCAGGATGCCAACAGGGTTGAGGAACGTGAGATTGGGAAACGCGACCACCGCCGACCACGAACTGGAGAGCGTGGGTGCCGCTTCGGGCATCCTGTCCTCAAGAAAGGCGGAAAACGCCGGCCGCTGCTCCAATCCGCGCGGTGCCTCTGCCGCCCTCCCAGACCAGCCGGCGGTACAGGCCAGAGCGGCCAGGGCCAAAGACCCTGGCCATCGTGCGGCGCCGAACCCCGGGGCCATCCATCGAGCGTTGCTGGCGGTCGGCGACATGGTGCTTGCGTGGGTTCGCCACCGAGACGTCGGGCTCGCGGCGGGTTCAGCTGAATCGGGTTTGAGCGGGGAGCTGCAAACGCAGAACGAAGTGGATTGGATCTTCAGCGGGATGTAACGGTGATTCGGATTTTTTCACTCGCCGCCGGCAGCGGGTGTTTGGTTTCAGCAACTCCGCCGGCCGGGTTACGCCCCGCTCCTGTACAAGTCAACCACCGTTTCCCAGCAAGACCGCATCACGCCTTCCCGCCAGGTTGGACAAGCCCGACGAAATCAGCCCGCCCGCGATGTCGGTGGTGATGGCAGGTGTGGAGCGACCGCGAATCGCCGCTTCCATCGGGTCCGTTCGGTGCCGCTTTCCGCCATGCATCGCGCCCGCGTCAGTTCGCGTCCATCCGAAGGCTGGTGCGGACGCGGAAGTCCATCGGCCTCCGTTGAGCATCGGGACCAGGGATCGGAATTGAGGGAGGCCATGTCCGATCGAATCATGGCCTTCAGGACTGCAGGACTGCGCTTCGCGCCCAATCCGGCTTGTATTTCGTTCGAGAGCCCGTCGAATGCAGTCCGACATTCATGAAAAAGCCCCTGATCATCGCCACCACAGTGATCCTGCTGATCTCGTTCGTCGGTGCCCTGCTGATCTGGTCCTACTCAGACGCCTGGGTGGCCGCCGGCATCCGCACCTATGGCCCGAGGATCACAAAAACGTCCGTCAATGTGGACAGCGTCAAGCTTTCACGGGATGGAACCGGGACCATCCGCGGCCTGGTGGTCGGCAATCCGGCCCCCTATCAGGAACCGTTTGCCATCCGGCTTGGGCAGGGGACCGTGTCCCTGGACCCCGCCTCGCTCACGTCGGGCAAAGTGGTCGTGCGATCTCTGGTGTTGGAGTCACCCGAGATCCAGTTCGAGGGGGGCATTCAGGACAACAACCTGAAACAGCTGCTCGCCAACATGAATTCGGGATCCGATGCTCCAGGGTCGGACCCCTCCGCTTCCGACACCGGGTCTTCGAAACGACTCCAGGTGGACGAGGTGGCCGTGAACAATGCCAGGGTGCATCTGAAACTGACGGGTGTCGCCGCCATCGCCGGTTCCGGGACATCCGTGACGATTCCCAACATCCGCCTCACCGGCCTGGGGACCGGGCCGGAAGGCATCACGCCCGCCGCGCTCTCGAAGGCCGTGCTCAGCGAGGTGGTCCGGCAGGTTGGACCGGCGGTGGCCTCGAAGCTCGGAGGACTGCAGCCCGGTGCCCTCGATGCCCTTCGCGACTCCGGGGATGCCCTGAAGAAGTCTGCCCAGGGATTGGAGCGCCTGATTCCACAGAAAAAGTAAGCGGCCCGGCTTCTGCGATGCTTCCCGGGACCCGGATCTTCGACGGGTTCCACACCGAGGTCAGGCCCTCAAAATCTTGTCCATCGCCCTCCCCTTGGCCAGCTCATCCACCAGCTTGTCGAGCTGGCGTATCTCCCGCATCGCCGGGTCCTGGACCGCTTCAACACGGACGCCGCAGACCACACCGTTGATCAGGAAACGCGAAGGATTCAGCTTGGGCGCCTCCTTGAAGAAGGTCTCGAAGTCCGTCTGCTTCTTCAACTGGACCTCCAATTCCTTCTGGCTGTAGCCCGTCAGCCAGCGAAGGATGGAATCCACCTCCTCTTTCGTACGCCCCTTCCGTTCCGCCTTGGCAACGTAATGCGGGTAGACGCTCGCAAAGCTCGTCGTGAAGATCCGGTGTTTCGTGGTCATGGGAGCAGGCGCCCGTCAGTGCTGAGGAACGCGGTCAGACCCACGCAATTTTATTGGGAGCACGCCTGCCGGAGCGGACGTTCCCGCGGCGGCCGTGCCACGGGCCTTCGGACACAGGGTTTGGTGGAGTCGGCGGCATCGGTCGTCGCCTGGGATGTCAATGAGGAGCTTTGGACCATCGCTCATTCCGTGAAAATCCCCGGCCGGCGTCCTCTTCAATTCCGGAGGCGCCTTCCCGGCACCCGAAACTCCGACGCCCACGGCTCTGCCGCCGTCGATGCCGCTACTTGTTAAGGGTCTCATCGAGGTTGAGCAGTTGATTGGCCACGAGGGTCATCGCCGCCAATGAGGGACGGGACAGCGTCGGTTCCGGACTCGATTCCCCGACGGAGATCAACCGGACGGCATCCTCCGGCTCGCGGTCATAGTAGTCTGCCGCCTCGGCCAGCGTGGTGGTGACGACCTCGAGTTCCCCGGGGCGCAGCGGTCGGCCCAGCAACCGGGCCGCCAGAACCTCGATCGCCCGTCCGGTATCGCCGTGCCCCTCCTGTAACGCCCGCTCGGCAAGCCGGCGCGCGGCCTCGATGAGCTGGGGATCGTTCAGGGTGGCCAGGGCCTGGAGCGGTGTGTTGGTGCGTTCGCGCCGGGTGCAGGAGACCTCACGACTGGGCGCATTGAAGATGTCCATCGAGGCCGGAGGCGCCGCGCGTTTCCAAAAGGTGTAGAGGCTGCGACGGTACAGGGCGTCACCGCGATCCTGCTCGTAGCGGCGGGTGTTGCTTTCCGGCATGGCCACGGCCTCCCAAACCCCCGGCGGCTGGTAGGGTTTCACACTGGGGCCGCCGAGCTTTGGGACCAGCAGGCCGCTGGCGGCCAGCGCATAGTCGCGCACCATCTCGGCGTCCATCCGAAAGCGCGGACCACGGCTCAGCAGTCGGTTGGCCGGATCCTTTTCGAGCTTTTCCGGCGTCGTCCGGGCGTCCTGCCGATACGCCCTGGAAGTCACCATCAACTGGAACAGATGCTTCACGTCCCAGCCGCTTTCGCGAAACTCCACCGCCAGCCAGTCAAGCAGGTCCTGGTTCACCGGGGTCTCGCCCATGATGCCAAAATCCTCCGAGGTCCTGACGAGTCCCGTGCCAAACAATTCCTGCCAGAACCGGTTCACGGTCACCCGGCTCAACAAGGGGTTCTCCGGTTCAACCAGCCACTGGGCCAGACCGAGGCGGTTGCGCGGCGCCCCCGCCGGCATCGGGTTCAACGCCGCCGGCACGTTGCCCTCGACGACCTCCCGCTTCTGGTCGTACTGGCCGCGGAACAGGATGTTGGCCATCGGCAGGGAATCCGGCTTCTCGGCCTGGATGTGGGTCACCGGATACCTCAGCCGGATACCCTCCTTCTCCCTCTCCAATGCCGCCAACGCGGACCGGGCCTCCTGGACGGGGGCGTGGCGGGTGGCGAGGAAGTACTCGAACACTTCCCGGCGGGGCTCGGGTTTCCACTCCTCCACGGGCGTTCCCACCAGCGTTCTGAGCAGCGACTGCCGCGCCAGCGCACCGACTTCTGCGGGATCGAGCGCCCGGGAGTAGATCCGCACATCCTGCAGCCCGACGCCGTCGAAGTGGCTGCCTTCGCTGCGCTGGGCCAGGGTCAGGGGTACCGAGGCCCGAAGGCTCCCCGTCACCCCATTCTTGTTCTCCGCCTCGGTCTCGGCGGCGACACCGTCCACGAACAATCGGACCCCCTCCGGCCTGCCCGAGCCATCGCAAGTAACGAACACATGCTGCCATTGACCCTTGCGGGCCAGGCGCTTCTGCGTGCGGATCTTCAGCGCGTTTTCAGGCCATGCACTGACGAAATGGGTGGCGAACTGCCCCTGCTGAATCCAAAGGTCCCAACCCCGATACGCCCGGGATTCCGGCTCCATTCGAGCGAAGATCGCCGCCGAGTCGTTGTAGTTGGACGGCACATACACCCAGGCGCCGAAGGAGAAGGGCTGTCCGTGGTCAAAATCTCCTGCGCCCGCGAACGACGCGGTCACTCCCCGTTCAAAGAGGGGTGCGGGTCCGAAATAGGCGTTGGTGGCCAGGGTGATTCTGCCTTGGGGCACCGCGTGGACTGCCCCGCCATCCAGCACCGCGGAGAGGACCTCCGGATTGCCGTCATCGAGCGGCGCCCGGAATTCGAGATCCCGAATCGCCAGGTCGCGCTCGATGTCTTCCACACGGATGCCGGCAACCCAGGCCTCAAACGCCGGCTCCGCCTGCTGCCGCCGGTCCTCGACTGCTTTTTGAGCGGACTCGATCTCACCGGGCAGGGCCTGCCAGCGTTCGAGGTCACGCTCATCGTCAATCACCACGAGGCTCGGGTTCGCACCGTCCTTCACATTGCCGTCGAATCCCGACTGGCGGGTGTTCCGGAAAAAGGCCGCCATCGCGTAGAAGTCGCGCATCGTCAGCGGATCGAACTTGTGATCGTGACAGGCGGCGCAGTTCGCCGTAAGCCCCAGGAACACCCACCCGGTGGTCGTCACCCGGTCATTGGCGTAGATCGCAAGGTTCTCCTCCTCGATGGTGCCGCCTTCGTTGGTGGTCACGTTGCACCGCTGAAACCCGGTGGCCACCCACTGATCCTGGGTCGGTTCGGGCAACAGGTCCCCGGCCAGTTGCTCAATCACAAACTGGTCGAACGGCTGGTTTCGGTTGAAGGCGCGGATCACCCAGTCCCGGTACGGCCACATCTCGCGGTAGTTGTCGAAATGCAGCCCGTGCGTGTCGGCATAGCGCGCGGCATCGAGCCAGTAGCGCCCCCGATGTTCACCCCATTGGGGGGAATCCATCAGCCGGCGGACATACCGCTCGTAGTAATCGGGCGCCGGGTCCGCGACGAACGCCTCCACATCGGCCGGAGCCGGTGGCAGGCCCGTGAGGTCGAGTGAGAGGCGACGGGCCAGCGTGCGCCGGTCGGCCTCGGGGTTCAGGGTCAGACCCCGCCTGGCCAGCGCGGCCACCACAAAGGCGTCCACCGGGTTCTTCTCGATGGGCCCCTCCGCGAGGACCGGCAGGGGGGAACGCACCGGTGGAATGAAGGACCAATGCGGCTGCCACGGCGCCCCGGAGGCGATCCATTCCCGGATGAGCGCGCGCTGCGGCGGCGTCAATTCCTTGTGGGACCCGGGCGGCGGCATGAGCTCCTCGGGATCCTCGTGAACGATGCGCCGCCACAAGGCGCTGGCCTCCGGCTGACCCGGGACAACGACCGGACCCTCCGACTTGGTGCCCCCAAACAACCCCTCCTGCGTGTCGAGACGCAATCCCGCCTTGCGCGACCCAGGATCCGGTCCGTGGCACGCCAGACAGTTTTCCGAGATCAATGGCCGGATGTCCCGGTTGAACGGAACCTCCGCCGCGGTCGCCGCCGGCAGCGACAGAATCGCGACGCCGATCCACGCCGGGATCCGGACCCTGCTGAAGCCAAAAGCGTTCATGCTCCCCTGGATTGCCTTCCAAGTATGGCGCGTCGGTCACCACCTTGTCCATCCACCAACCAACCGCGCCGTGCATCCCGTTGCCGGCGCCGCGACATCCGCAAACCGTCAGGGCAGGTCGTATCCCGTGCGGACATCCCCGCCGGTGTTGGGTACGTCCGTGTTGGGACGGCCATCCGGTCCGAAGGAGAACCAATTCGGATCGTAGCGCCGCGGCGGGACATTCTGGCGGAACCGCACCTGGAATCGCTCGGCGTGGAAATCGGCAAACACTGCGTTCAGCGTCGGTTGACGGGTCGGATACCGGTCCTTCAACCGGTGGTAATGAAAGTCGTAATCCTCGTGATACACCACCTGGCCCGAGGGCCGGACGAAGTCGGAATCCTTCAACCCCGGGTACTGAACCGTGTTCCACCAGATGACAAACCGGTAGCGATACGACGTGTAGTCGCCGTCACGGACTGGCTTGGACGGAATATTGAGGCGGTCGCTCGGACACCAGAACGATCGGGGATTGCCCAGGTTCAGCAGCCTGGCCACGCCTCCATACAGATCGGTCTGCGCGACGGAATTTGCGGCGGACTCGTAGTTTCGCGGCCGGGCCCCGAAGCTCAGCGCCGTTGGCATGCGATCCTGGAACGAGTCGGTATACAACCTCAACCCCAGGCCGATCTGCTTGAGATTGTTCAGACACGCGGTGCCCTGCGCCTTGTTCTTTGCCTTCGCAAGGCCCGGCAACAGCATTCCCGCAAGGAGGGCGATGATGGCGATCACCACGAGCAACTCGATCAGTGTGAAGGCCCTGGAGCAAGGGCACCCCGGACTCAAGCGGGTGGACGCTCCCGGGGAACTGGATGACGACGGGGACATGCGGTGGAGGCTTCGAGACCATGAATCGGCCGACGGCTGCCGGGCAAGCCCCGGTCCGCAGCGCGGGTCCGCCGGTGACGCCGACTTCCTGCATGCTGTCGCCGGCTGGCTCCCGGGGGTACGGTCGGCCAATGCGATGGGTGACGGCATTGTTTTCAGGCTGGGTGTGGCGGATGGCCTGGCGCGATTCCAGAGCGTCCCGGCGCCGCCTCGCCCTCTTTTCCGTCAGCATCAGCCTGGGCATTGCGGCACTGGTGGCCATTGGGTCGCTCGGGCGCAACCTGGAGGCGGCCATCCAGGCCCAGGCCAAGTCCCTGCTGGGGGCGGACTTGGTGGTCACCTCACGCCAGCCGCCGACTCCCGAAATCGAGGCCTTCCTCAACACCCTCGGCGGCGATCGGGCCAACGAGACGAGCTTTTCCACCATGCTGGTGGTCAGCAATGGAACGCGCCTGATCAACGCCCGGGCCATTGACGGGGAATTTCCATTTTACGGCGTGCTGGAGACCGAGCCCCCGGACGCCGCCGCGCGGCTGCGGGAAGGTGGCGGGGTCTTGATCGAGGAGGGGGTGCTGTTCCAGTTCGGGCTCCAGCCCGGCGACTCCGTGCAACTGGGCAGCCGCACCTTCGAGCTTCTCGGTGCGTTGCGCCGGGTCCCCGGAGACTCCATCGCGTTCGCCACCCTGGCGCCCCGCGTGTACCTCCGTGCTGCCGACCTGCCCTCGACCGGCTTGATCAGGGCCGGCAGTCTCGCCCGGTACCGGTTTCACTTCCGCCTGCCCCGCGACGTGGATGCCGATGCCCTCGCGGAGCGGCTGGGGCCGGAACTGCGAGGATTTCGACTCGAAACTGACACGGTCTCCCGCCGGCAGGAGGATCTCGGCAACTCCCTGAAGAACCTGTACCGGTTTCTCAATCTGGTGGCCCTCGTGGCCCTGCTGCTCGGGGCGGTCGGCATCGCCAGCGCGCTGCATGCCCATCTGCAGCAGAAGCTGCCCCATGCCGCCATCCTTCGCTGTCTCGGGGCGCCGATTCCGGCAACCTTCGCCGTCTACCTCGCCCAGGGCCTGCTGCTCGGCGCACTGGGAGCCGCGGTGGGCATCGCGCTGGGCGCCGGAGTCGCCACGGAGCTTCCGCGCATCCTCCAGCGATTTGTCCCGTTTGAATTCGCCGCCGTGTTTGACTGGCGCGGAGCCTTCGGCGGAGCAGCCCTCGGTTTCGGACTGTGCGTGTTGTTCGCCCTGCTGCCCCTCCTGGCCGTGCGCCGGGTTTCCCCCCTTGCCGCGCTTCGGGCGGCTTACGCACCTTCAGCCGGACGCGATCCGGCGCAGGTCCTTCTCCTCGCCCTGATCGCCGCAGCCGTGACCACGTTTGCCATTTTCCAGACCCGCCGATGGGAGGAGGGGCTTGGAGTCGCCGCCGGACTCGCGGCGTCGTTCCTCGTGCTGACTGCCGCCGGACGCGGCCTGATGACCGCGGCGCGCCGCTGGACCCCTCAGAGGCTGCCGTTTGCCTGGCGGCAGGGACTGGCCAACCTCCACCGCCCGAACAATCGCACCACCCTGCTTCTGGTCGCCCTCGGACTCGGCGCCTTCCTGCTGCTGACCCTGCAACTCACCCGCGATGTCCTGCTCCGCCAGTTGTTTCCGGAGAACCGGTCGGGGCGCCCCAACGCCATCCTGTTCGACATCCAACCCGACCAGCGGGAGCCGGTCCTCACCACGCTGAATCACCTCGGCTTTCCGATCCTGGATGAAGCCCCCATCGTCACCATGCGACTCGCCGCGGTGAAGGGTGTGCGCACCGGGGAGCTGTCGGAAACATCCGCGGAGGTCCCCGGTCGGGAATCCCGCGGCGGGATCCCCGACTGGGTGCTGCGACGGGAGTACCGCTCGAGCTGGCGTTCACAGCTGACCGATGCGGAAACGCTGATCGCCGGGCGCTGGGTCGCGGAGGTCCCGGCGGGCGACGGCGAGACCCCGATCCCGATCTCCCTCGAGGAAGGCATCGCCCGCGACCTGAAGGTGGGCGTCGGAGATGCACTCACGTGGGACGTGCAGGGAGTTCCCTTGGAAACCGAGGTGGCCAGCCTGCGCCGGGTGGACTGGCGGCAGGTGCGGCCGAACTTTTTTGTGGTCTTCCCGACCGGCGCCCTCAACGCCGCGCCCGCGATGCATCTGGCGGCCACCTACGTCGGGAGTGCCGCCGATTCCGCCCGGATGCAGCAGGCCATTGTCCGCGAGTTCCCCAATGTCAGCATCATTGACCTGACGCTGGTGCTGAAGACGCTCGACGGCGTGCTGACCCAGGTCGGATTCGTGGTCCGGTTCATGGCCCTCTTCACCGTCGCCACCGGACTCATCGTGCTCGCGGGGGCCGTGGTGTCCGGACGCTGGCAACGGGTGCAGGAAAGCATCCTGTTACGCACCCTGGGCGCGAGCCGGCTTCAGATCCGTGCCATCCTCACAGCGGAATACGCAGCTCTTGGCCTGCTGGCCTCGCTGCTGGCGGTGGGACTGTCCGTGGCGGCCAGTTGGGCGCTCGCACGGTTCGCGTTCAAGACGGATTACGCATTGAGCTGGGCGCCGCTGGGAATCGCCGTGGCCGCAGTCACCGGACTCACCATCCTGGTGGGCCAGGCGACCAGTCGGGGCATCGCCAATCAGCCCCCGCTCGAAATCCTCCGCCGCGAGGTCTGACGCCCGAGGTGGGTTGCAGGACCAAACGACTTCCAAGGTGACCTCGGATCGGGCGTGGCCAGGCCCCCAACTGCCGATCCAGAACGCACGCTCATCCAATCCTCCATCGGACCCCGGCGCCGGGCCGTCCCGGGTGGCGGCGCGGAATTGGGAAAGATAGGCGTGTTCCCGTCGCGATTCCTGTCACAAATGCCCGGGCAGCGTCCTCAGGCATGAATACCACGACCGCCAAATTCCTGATGAGCGCACCGGATCTCGCGTCCTGTCCCGTGGACTCGCTCCCGGAATTTGCCTTCGCCGGCCGTTCCAATGTGGGCAAGTCGTCGCTGCTGAACCTGCTCGTGGGCAAGCGCAACCTCGCGAACGTGTCGGCGACGCCGGGCCACACCCGGCACATCAACTTCTTCACCATCAACGGCACCTGGCGTCTGGTGGACCTGCCCGGTTACGGCTGGGCGCATGTGGAGCGGACGGAGCGCAACCGCTTCAATGAGTCCGTGGCCGAATACCTCCGGGAGCGGGACAACCTCGAACTGGTGTTTACCCTGGTGGATTCCTCGCTCCCGCCACAGGCGATTGACCTGGAGTTCATCGAGGGTCTCGTGGATCACGAACTCCCGTTTGTCCTCGTGTTCACCAAGACCGATCGCATCAGCCCGAAAAGAGTCCAGGAGCACATCGCCGCCTTCCAGGCGAAGCTTTCCGGATGGTGCGAAACCCTGCCGGAGACTTTTACCTGCTCAGCCCTCACCCGTCAGGGACGTCAGGCCCTCCTTTCCGTCATCGCCTCAATCCTGAAGCCTGAGCACAAGCGTCGCCCCGCCCCCGTGCCGCCCCCGCGCAAGACGCCGTGGTGAGGTCGAGAAACGCACCGCCAGGAACCTGGCCGACGCACCAGTGGGCCCGTTGGTTTGGGCCCCTTTTCAGTGTCCAGGACCCCGGCCTGGCATCCCGCCGCTTGCCGCCTGGCGGAGTGCCTCATAGAGGACGATCGCGGCGCAGTTCGCGAGGTTGAGGGATCGCGCCTCCGGATTCGGCATCGGAATCTCCAGCCAGAACTCCCGATGCGCTTCAAGCAGCGACGCGGGAAGCCCGGCCGTCTCGCGTCCGAACACGAGGTAATCACCCGGGGCGAATTGGGCATCGAAATACCGCCGCGGCGCGCCCTGCTCGACGAACCAGACGCGCGATGGCGACCGCAAACTTGCGGCGAACCGGGGCCAGTCAGGCCACCGGTGCCAGGTCACCTGGCGCCAGTAATCCATGCCCGCACGGCGCAACGTCCGGTCGTCCAGATCAAATCCCAACGGCTCGATCAGGTGCAGTGTGGTGTGCGTCGCGGCACAAAGGCGGGCGATGCTGCCCGTGTTGGGAGGAATCTCCGGCTCAAGCAGGACGAGGTGCATTGCAGGGACGGGTATGGCCTATTCCAGGTCCGCGCTCGCGGAGACCGTCCCTGCATCGGACCGGCCACGGCACGGTCCGTAGGATACCCTCCACAACACCAGTCCGTGCGCCGGTGCCGTCATCCCCGCCAGGCGCCGGTCGCGTCCGGCCATCATCGGCACCACGGATTCCGGCGGGAAACGCCCGAGGCCGACCTGCACCAGCGTGCCCGCGATTCCCCGGCACATTTTGTAGAGGAAGCCGTCCGCCTCGATGACCACGGTCAGGAGCGGGCCCGAACGGCGGACATCGCAACGCATCACGTGACGGACGGTGTGGCGCCGGGCGTACCCGGGCGAGGCGCTGAACGCCAGGAAGTCGTGGCGCCCGGTCAACCGCCGGGCGGCGGAACGCATGCGGTCGAGATCCAACGGCCGCGGCACGTGCCAGGTGCGATGCCGCTCCAGGGGCTCGTGGGCCGGGTGGTTCCATACGAAGTACCGGTACTGTTTGGATCGGGCGTCATACCGGGCATGAAAGTCAGATCGGACGCGGGCCGCCGCCAGCACACGAATGTCTTCCGGCAGCCAGGCGTTCACCGCCAGAACAAGCTTTTCAGGAGTCATTCGCAACGAATCCCGGTGGATGTCAAAATGGGACACCATGCCGAGGGCGTGAACACCGGTGTCGGTGCGGCTCGAACTGTACACCTGCGGGCGGGTCCCCAGAATCCGCCCCAGCGCGAGTTCGACGGTCTCCTGCACCGTGGTCGCGCCGGCCTGCGTCTGCCACCCGGCATAGCGGGTCCCCTGGTAGGCCAGAAGGAGCCGCAACCGGACGTGATCGGGGGGTTGAAGTTCCGGGGCTCGCGACGGGTCCGGAAATCCCGAAGGGTTCATTGGGGGGCCAGGCCGTCGAGATAGCCTTGCAGGAGGACGGCGGCGGCGGCGGGGTCCACGCGCGCGCGCCGACGGGTCCCCCGGACGCCTCCCTCGGCAAGAAACCGTTCGGCAATCACGGTCGTAAGCCGCTCGTCCCAGGTCTGGATGGGCACGGTCACGGAATCGCGAAGCACGCCGACGAACTCGCGCACCCGGGCTGCGGAGTCGCCGTACGAGCCGTCCATGTTCCGGGGCATGCCCACGAGGAGCAGTTCCACCTCGTGCTCCCGGATCAGCTCCTTGAGACGCTCCAGGAATCCGGAGAAGGGCTGCGCGGGCAGCATCTCCAGCGGGCGCGCAATCGTCCCCGTGGGATCACTGAGCGCGGCACCGATGCGCGCAGTGCCGTGGTCCAGGGCGAGAATGCGCATGTTCAGGCGGCCCGATCGTCCAGCAGGGACGCGGAATCCGTGTCCAGGAGGAGCGTGGCATGCCCCTGGCGGCGCAGAAAGGACGCCGGGCACACGGTGGAAACGGCCCCCCGCAGTGCGTTCCGGACCGCCACCGCCTTTCGTCGTTCGGGCGCCAGGCAGAGGAGCGTCCGGGCGCTCATCAGCGCCGGCAGGGTCAGTGTGAGCGCGTACTTCGGCACGCTATCCAGGTCCGGAAAATGCCCCTCGCGCACCTGTTGCATCTTGCAGGCGTCGTCGAGCTTTACGAGCTTGACCCAATCGCGGTCGTCAAACCGGGCGACCGGTGGGTCATTGAAGGCGAGGTGGCCGTTCTCTCCGATGCCGAGGCAGCACAGGTCAATGGGCTGGGACCGCAGGAGCGCGGCGTAGCGGTCGCACTCGATCTGGGGCAGGTCCGCGTCGCCGGCCAGGTAGTGAAAGGCGCGCGGACGCACGAGCGACTCCACGCGATCCTTCATGTAGCGGCGGAAGCCGGCCGGATGCTCGGCCGGCAGCCCGAGATACTCGTCCATGTGGAACAGCGTCACGCGGGACCAATCCACGCCCCCCAGTTCGCCGAGGCGCTTGAGGAACCGGATCTGGGAATTGCCGGTGGCCAGGATCGCCGCGGCGGATCCCTGACGCTCGACGGTTTCGGCCAGCAGACGGCCGACCCGTCGGGCGACGTTTTCTGAGAGTTCCTCAGGGGATTTGAAGACCTCAACGGGGAGGAAATCCGCCTGAAATGTGCGAACCGGAGCCGGGAAAACATCCATAAGCAGGGAGTCAGTCTTGCGCAAACGATGCCCCGGGGGCAAGCCACGCGCGCCGGTCCCCAATCCGCCCGGACACCCCTTGCGGTCCGGGAATCCGGTCAGGCATCCGCGAAGGAATCTGCGCCGGGGGCGCGACTCCGCGACCACTCCGCGATTGCCCCCGCCGGCTCGCGCGCTGAACCTCTGCCGCCCGGCCGATGTGGTGGAATGGCAGACACAGGGGACTTAAAATCCCCTGACCCTCGGGTCGTGCGGGTTCGAGTCCCGCCATCGGCACCCATCGCTCAAGGACATTCGAATCGGTGAGGGCGTCATACTTCTGGCGGCAACCAAAACGAAGGGCTTGTCAGATCGGTATCATCAAGAGTCCGACGGAGGATCGCCGGTCAGGCTTCGGCGGGCGCGAAAGCGGCGGAGGGCCGTGCGTACTCCACGGCGTTCGGTGCCTGCCGCCGCAAAACCGCCCCCTCAGCGTGGGTTGCCACCCAAGGTCGTGAGGAATCCTGTGAACCTGCCCCGCGGTTCAGCCTCCCCGCCGCGCCCCACGCCCGAAGAAGGATCAACAGGACTGGACTGCGTGACCGGAGACGGCAGAGTGCCAAGCGGCCGGGCCGGCTGGACGTTTCCTGGCGCCTTTCTCGTCGTGCGGGCCCTGGCCATCCATGTCTGCCGAACATTCCTCGCGCGCGGCGCCGGCCAACACGCCGGTGCTGCACCCCATCAAGAGCTCCACCGATCCGTGGCTCGCCCCGGCCGAGGCACTGTATCAGCGGACGTTCGACCGCCGGGAGCGTCGCGATAGCCTGGGTGGGCAACTGTCGAATCCGCGTCACAACCTGCTGGTCATTCTCTGGAGCGGGGACTTCGCGGGGTTCATGACGGTCTGGCGCTTCGACGCCTTCGCCTTCATCGAGCATCTCGCCACACATCCCACCGTGCGCGGATCGGGCATCGGCGGCATCGTCCTCGCCACCGTGGTGCAAAAAGCCCCGCTGACCGTGCTCGAAGCGGAGCGGGCTGAAGACAGCCCGTTGGCCCCGCGGCGTCTGGCCTGGTACCAGAGCTGTGGATTCATGATAAACCCACAGGCGTACCGTCAGCCCGCCTACGGCCCGGGACTTCCTGAGGTGCCCCTGCATTTCCTGAGCCATCCGAGGGCGTTGCGCACCGACGAGTTCGGCGCGGTGGTCCAGACGCTGCGCCGCGAAGTGTACGCAGTCCATTGAGGCCACCGCCATCGAGCGGACGGGAGCTCGGGCCCGGGTCGGGAGGCCGGACATTCGTCACGGCGCATCTGAGACCGGCTTCCGGGCTGCAGGGACGCGTTGAGGACGGTGGCCCAGGGCGTTGCAGCCCGGTAGCATCCGGTTCATGCGCTCTCACAGTCCACGGCCTCTTTGGATGGCGCTCCTTGCCGCGGTGGGACTCCTCATCCCCTGCCACGGGACGGCGCCCAGCCTGGTGGTGATCCTTGCGGATGACCTCGGGTGGGGCGACCTGGGCTGTTACAATCCGGACTCCCGCATTCCCACACCCCACCTGGACCGCCTGGCCTCCGAGGGCATGCGCTTCACCGACGCGCACTCGCCATCGGCGGTGTGCACACCGACCCGCTACGGGCTGCTCACCGGACGCTATTCCTGGCGAACCCGTCTCAAGCAGGGGGTGCTTTGGGGCTACTCGCCGCCGTTGATCGAACCGGACCGCCCAACGATCGCCTCACATCTCCGGACCGCCGGATATGCGACGGCCGGCATCGGCAAGTGGCACCTTGGACTGGGCTGGATTTCGCGGGAACCGGCGAGCTTTGGGGATGGCCCCGCTCCCATGGCCGACCCGGCGCTGGTGGATTTCTCCCAGCGAGCAGACGCCGGGGCTCATACCGTGGGCTTCGATTTCAGCTACCTGCTGCCGGCATCCCTCGACATGGAACCGTACGTGTTCCTCGCCGATGGACGGGTCACCGGGATTCCCTCCAGACGCATACCGGCCAGCCGGAGTCAGCGACATGGAGGCGACGGCTTCTGGCGCGAGGGACCCGCGAGTTCGGACTTCACCCATGAGGGCGTGGAATCGAACTTCCTCGCGCAAGCCACCGGGTTCCTCCTCCAGCAATCTCCCGACCATTCCTTCCTGCTCTACCTGGCCCTGGCCTCGCCGCACGATCCATGGGTGCCGCGCCCGGAATTTCGCGGACGCAGCCGCGCCGGGATCCGTGGGGACTTCGTGGCCCAGATGGATGACACGGTCGGGCGCTTGCTGCGGGTGCTCGATGAAACGGGACGATCCACCAACACGGTCGTCCTCTTCACCAGCGACAATGGCGCGCACTGGCTTCCGGACGAAGTGGCGCAGACCGGACACCGCGCCAACGGCCCGTGGCGCGGCATGAAGGCCGACGCGTTCGAGGGAGGCCACCGCGTGCCACTGCTCGTTCGCTGGCCCGGCGTGGTCCGCGCGGGCAGCACCAGCGGCGCCCTGATTGGACTGAACGACCTGTTCGCGACGGCTGCGGAGATCGCCGGGACGCCGGTTGCGCCCGGGTCGGCCCCGGACAGTGTCAGCTTTCTTCCGGTGTTGCGTGGGGACGTTGTCGGGGTCCGGGACAGCCTGGTGCTCCATTCCATCCACGGCACGTTCGCGTTGCGCGAGGGGGATTGGAAGCTGATTGAGGGCTCCGGCTCCGGCGGCTGGAGCCCCGGCGAGGACGCCCACCCGGTGCAGCTTTTCCATCTGCGCGAGGACCCCGGCGAAACCAACAACCTGGCGGCCGCCGAATCGCAACGGGTCGCCGCGCTTCGGAGCCGGTTGGACGTCCTCCGAACCGGCGCGCGCCAGCCCTCGACCCCGACGCCCGCGGACCATCCTCCCTGAAGCCATTCCGGCGATCCTACCAAGTGCGTCCAGGCGGCTGCCTGCCATGGCAAAGGCCCTCAACCGGCGCTGGTGACGATCCCGGGAGCGTGCCATCGCGTTGCAGCGATCGAAATCCGGGGCGGACGGGTTCGTCGTCCGGGTGCCCTCTCGGTGCCATGAACTGCCCAAGCCGGGCGGGGTCCGCGGGCCGGGCCATCACGCACCGGCCGGCCCTGCCCACGAGCGCGGCCTCGACACCCGCCACTGAACTCGGGCACAACGCATTGGCACCATGAGCTTCCGCAGCACACCCGCAGCCCGCCTCGCCTGCCTTTCCATCCCGCTGATCACCGCGGCGCACGCCGCCGATGCCCTTTCGACGACGGATTCGCGACTCAATCAGGCGCTCGGCGCCCATATCGAGTTTCTCGCGCATGACCTGCTGGAGGGACGCGGGACCGGGACGCCGGGACACGAGATTGCGGCACGTTATGTCGCGGCACAGTTTGCCCAGTGGGGGCTCCGCCCCGCCGGCGACTCCAACACGTGGTTTCAGACCGTCCCGCTGATGGAAAGCCGTGTGGTTCCGGACAGCGCCACGTTCGAGCTGCGCGTAGGCGATACGGTGGAGGCCCTGACGATCCAGCTGGATTACCTGCCGTCCCCGCGGTTCGACGCCACCGAGTCCCGGGTCACCGCCCCACTCGTGTTTGCCGGGTTTGGGGTCCGCGCGCCGGAACTGCAATACGATGACTTCGCCGGCCTGGATCTGCGCGGAGCGATCGCGGTGATCCTCGCAAAAGCGCCCCCGCGGTTCCCCGCCACCGCGCTCGCCCACCACGCCAATCAGCGCCAAAAATCGCAGGCATTGGTGGATCACGGGGCCGTCGGGGTGATCACCGTGCCCACTCCCAAGGATCTCGAGGAGTTCCCGTGGCCGCGCCGGGTGATGCAATCAAAGTTTCCCTCCATGCGCTGGCTGCATGCGGACGGCACGCCGGCGAACGTGTTTCCCCAATTGGTGGGCGCGGCGGCCGTCAGCCCCCAGGGCGCCGGCAGAATTTTCGAAGGCGCCCCGGAGACCCTGGAATCCGTCCTCGCCGGTGCCGCGCGCAGCGAGCCCCCACGCTTCGCCATGGGTCGGCAGGCCACGCTGGAGGTCCGCAGCGAGCACCGGCGTCTCACCAGTGTGAACGTGCTTGGGATGATCCCGGGAGCCGATCCGGCGCTTGCCGGCGAATCGGTGGTGTTCACGGCGCATCTCGACCATCAGGGCGTCGGACCGGAGGTTGCCGGCGATCCCATCTACAACGGGGCCTACGACAACGCGATCGGCGTCGCCATGATGTTGGAGATCGCGCGACAACTGGCGACCGTGGAGCCGCGTCCACGGCGCTCCGTGGTCTTCGCCGCCGTCACCGGCGAGGAGAAGGGCCTTCTGGGCTCGGAGTACCTCGCGACGCACTGGCCGGCCGGTGCGGGGTCCCCGGTGGCCAACCTGAATCTGGACATGGTGCTCGTGACCGCGCCCACCCGCCGGTACACCCTGCTCGGCATGGAGCATTCCACGCTGCGCACCCCGGTCGAGGCCGCCGCGGCCCGGTGGGATCTCGAACTGGTGCCTGACCCACGACCGGAACGCGTCACCTTCGTGCGCAGTGACCAGTATTCCTTCGTCCGACAGGGTGTTCCCGCGCTGTTTCCCAAGGTGGCCGATTCGGAATCCGACCCGGCGACCGCGTCCGCCGACGGACTCAGCCCCGAGGCCTTCGTCCGGGACCACTATCACCGCCCCTCCGACGACGCGTCGCTGCCGCGGGATGCCGCAACCGCGGTGCGGTTCGTCCATTTCATCACCGATCTTGCCCGTCAGGTCGCTGATGCCCCCGAGGCACCGCGGTGGAATCCCGGAGATTTTTTCGGCGAGACGTTCGCCCGGCCGCGGGAGGACCGATAGGGTCGCGGCACCGCCGGCCACGTGCATCCCGGATAGGATGCCGTGTCCCGGCAGCATGGCCTCCCTTTCATCGAAACCGGACGCTTCGAAGCGTCATCCACAGGCCAGCCATGGACGCTTCCCCCGTTGCCCCACGCCGCCATCGCGGCGCCTTCACCCTGATCGAATTGCTGGTGGTGATCGCGATCATCGCCATCCTCGCCAGCATGCTGCTGCCGGCCCTGGCCAAGGCCAAGGCCAAGGCCAAGCAGACGGCCTGCATGAACAACATGCGGCAGCTCGGTCTGGCGACCGTGATGTACGTCAATGAGTACCAGAAGTACCCGGGCTGCCTGTTCGTCAACGGCGGATTCCGCTATGTCTGGCCGGCCCGGCTGTTCACCCAGATGGGAACCAACCGGGCCATCTTCTGGTGCCCGTCGAGCAAGGCGGATGCGAAATGGGACACCAACGTCAACAAGACCCTGGGCGCCGCCTCCATTCTCCCCGGCCCCCGGGATCCATGGGGCATCAGCGAGACCGCCCGGTTCTCGATCGGCTACAACGACTGGGGTCCGTTTCCCGCGGGCGGCACCAGCGGATTGGGTGGCGATGTGGACAACGTCGCCTTTGAGGTCCGGGAGTCGGCAGTGGTGGCCCCTTCCGAGATGATCATGCTGGCCGATTCGAAGCCCGACCGTTCCTTCGACGGCAATATTGACCCGACCACTCCCGCGGAGTGGCCCTCCAACCGGCATGACCGGCGAACGGTCATGATGTTCTGCGACGGCCATGCCGAAAGCGCCCGCCGGAACGACGTGATTGACCCCCGCAACGACTTCTGGCGCCGCCGCTGGAGCAACAAGAACATCCCGGAGGGCAACTGGACGGTGGATCGCAACCTGGCCAACCGGTTGGATCCCTGAGCCCGAAAGCAGGAGCAGTGCTGCCTACGCGGCGGCACGCGGTCTGCAGGCATCAATTTCGCCGTCACCGGCCTGCCACGGGATGACGCAGGAAGCGGACAGAAGAAACCGGCGGCCGGCCATCCGCTGCAACACGGCGTCGCGTCGGCGTCGAAGTTCTGCGATCGGCTCAGCCGCTTCCGCCTCCGGCCATGCAATGCCACCGGACACCACGCCGGAAAATCGCGCGGCGCCCACCTCCAGGGAAATCCCGGAGGCGGCTTCATCCCAGTGTAATGTGGCTACGGGATACCGGATGAACGCGTCAAAATCGGCGATGGCCCCGTGGAGATGCAGCAGGTTTTGCGCATACCCGTTTTCCGTGAGCAACGCCGCGTCCAAGGCCCCGCAGACGGCCGCATAGTCCGGACCGATCACCGGGTCGCCGCATTCCTGGATGGCATAAAACAATCCATGCACGGGAAGTGTCCGCAGTTTCCGCACATAACGGCGGGTGGACTCGGTCAGAACTTCCAGACCCGCAAGGAGCTCCTGCCGACCGTGCCGCCAGTGATCCGGCAGTGCGTCGGCGCCACACAGGTTCTTGGCCTGAGTGAGCGGGCTGAACACCGTCATCAGCACCGGAACCCCGGAAGGGGCTGCGGCAGCGACCGCCGCGGCCGCACGCAATACCTGGCCCTGCCACCCGGCTTCAGGGTCCAGGACCCGGAGCCGCCGCCAATCCGCAGGCTCCATCACCACCCGGTTGCGATACGCCGGACGTCCGAGCCGGTCCCCGGCAAATTCATCGCGCGCGCCATGATCCCGAATGCCGTAGGAGGAGCGCGGTCCGATTTTCCAGAATGCGAAGTCGCGTCCCTGATGGAATCGGATGGTCGCCTCCACAAAACCGGGTTCGGTGTATTCCTCATGTGGATAATGCCTCCAAAGAGCCCATGGAATCGTTTCGGGGGAAGCGGCGCGTGACACAGCCGGGTTGCTCATCATTCGTGAAGGGTGCAGGCGTCGAGGCTCTGCGGTTCGGACGCCGGGTCAAGTCCCAGCCTCTGTGTGGGGATGACGGAGGATCAGGGTCTCCAAGGCGTCCAGAACGGCCGGTGCGACGGGTTCCAGAAACACCGAGGCGTGGTCGCAATCCAGATCCAGAACCTCGAAGCCGGAGTGCGCCCAGGGGCCCCAGCCGTTCCAGCGATCCCGCTCCAGGCGCCCGGTGTCAAACTCGCCAAGGCGGGTCGCGCGCAGCAATGTCACCGCGCCCGCATAAGGACCCGGCCGGTGGGCCGCCACCGCTGACCAACCGGCGGCCTCCATCCGATCCGCAATCGTCCGCCCCCCCATTCCCAGGCGCCGACGCAACCGACGCACCTGCTTTTGTGCCTTGGCCATGGCGATGCCTCGCGCCCATCGGATCCGCCCGGCCCATCGCCGACCCCTGAGGTGGTCGGCGATGAGCCGAACGCGCTCGGCCGGGCGCAGGCGACGCGCTTCCTGGATGTACCGAACATCGAACAGGACGACGCGGTCCACCCGCCGCTTTCGCAGCACAAGCTGTCGCGCCAGTTCGTGCGCCACCAACCCGCCCATGGAGTAGCCGCTCAGCCAGATGGGACCAGCCGGGCGCACCGCCTCAATCTGGGGGATGAGGACCGCCGCGAGTTCCGTTACCGAGCGCAGCGGTTCGCCAAGCCCGTCAGCCCCGGGGAACTGAAGGCCGTCATGAAACGGGCGATGACGTCCGATCACTGCAGCCATCGGAGGGGGCAGGAATTCATAGCCCATGATTCCCGGCACGTGAATCCACGGGACCCCGGAGGCGGCGCCGCGCAACGCATTCTGGAGGCGGCCCGGCCCCGACGGGCCCGGGGGGTTCCCGCCGGCAGGCACCTCCTCCAGAAGCGACGCAATGGCTCCAGCAGTCGGATGGGCGAACAGCTCGGCCAAGGTGATCCGCCGCCATCCACGTCCCCGCAGGGCCGTAAGCAGGCGGAGGGCCAGCAGCGAATGACCGCCGAGGTCGAAGAAATTGTCGTGAATGCCCGCATGCGGCTGTTCGAGCACCCGGCGCCAGACCTCCAGGACCTGACATTCCATCCCGGCGCGCGCAACCGCGGCGGCCTCCTCTGCCACCTCGCGAAACGGCAGCTCAGCAAGCGCCCGCAAGTCGAGTTTGCCGTTTGGAGTCAGCGGCAGCGAATGGATCACCCGGAAGCGCGCAGGGATCGCCGCCGCCGGCAGCAGCGATCGCAGATGCTGGCAGACGGCCCCTCGCCCGGGCAGGGGGGCGTCCCGGCGCAGAACCAGCCAGGCCTCAAGCGAATCGCCGTCACGCGCCGGCACCACGGCGGCGTCCTGCACCGGCGGCAGTGTCCGGATCGCGTTGCAGACCTCGACAGCGTCAATTCGATAGCCGCGGACCTTGAGGTACCCCTCGCGCCGGCCGAGGAATTCGAGGGTTCCGTCGGACCGAAAGCGACCAAGGTCCCCGGTGGCATGAACCCGGTCTGCCCCATCACCGGTGGCCGGGTTCGGCGCGAATTGGACCCGGGCATCCGCCTCATCCCCCAGGTAGCCGCTCGCAAGGAACGGCGTCCGCACCAAAATCTCCCCGGGCTCGCCAATGCCTGCCAAACGCCCACCGCGAGTCCATACGAGCAACTGCACGTCGGAAATTGCCCTGCCTATCGGGATCGGATCCCTGAGCTCCCCGGCCTCGAGACCCGGAGCGCACACCACGTGGTACCCCATGGCCTGGGGGGTCTCGGTGGTGCCGTAGAAATTGACAATGCCCGCCTCGGGAGCGGATTGCCGAATCTGGCGGACGCAGGCGGCCGTCAACCGGTCGCCTCCAAGGAACACCCACCGGAGCGCCCCCATACGCGGAGATGCCCCGGGATCGGCTCCGCCCAGAACCGCCGCCAGCGGCGGTGTCAGGTGGCAAACCGTGATGCCCTCCGACTGGAACCACGCCGGCAGCGCGTCGGGCGAATCGCGAACGCCAGGAGGCGGGACGTGAATTGAGGCACCCAATGACAGGGGCGCGAAGAGGTCACGAAGGAGCGGGTCGTGCCCCAGACCGGAAAGGAGGCTGAACCGGTCGTCTGGACGCAGATCGAAGCGCTGCCGCTGCCACGCCAGGAAATGGCTCACCGGGCCGTGATTTCCAAGGATCCCCAGCGGTTCCCCCGTCGTTCCGGACGTAAACACCAGGTAGGCGGCATCGTCCCCGGTCACCTGTGGAACGTCCCATCCGGAGGCTCCACCGCGTACCGGCTCCACGGACAACGCAAGAACCGGCGTCTCACCCATCGCCAGGCTCTCCCTCCAGGCGTCGAGGCCGCCGCAGTTGGCAGAAACCAAAAGCGCCACCGGACGGGCGCGCGCCACGATGCGCCGCAATCGCTCCGCGGGTTGCGACGCATCGAGCACCAGAAACCGCCCGCCGGCCTTGAGGATCCCCAGCAGGCCGGCCACAAGCCATCCGGAGGGCGCCGCGACCAGGCCGATGGTCGCCGCCCGCTGGACGCCAGCCGCCTGCAACCGGACGGCCACGCTGTCGGCAACTGTCTCGAGCTCGCCATAAGTCCACTCGCGACCGGGCTCGCGAATCGCCAACCGGCCCGGACTCCTTCGGGCCACTTCCTCGAAGCCGGCATGAATGGCGGGTTGCAACGGTGCCGCCAACGGTGCCGCGGGCTCGGGCAGCACCGCGAGGTCTCCGGGTAGCGCCAGGGAGGGCACGTCCAGAGCCACCTCCGGATTCGCGACAAACGCCTCCAACAGCTGCTCATACTGCGCCAGGATCCGCTCCACCGTGGACTCGCGGAACCGATCCGGATTGTATCGCGCCTTAAGCCCGAGGAATCCAGGCCGGAGGACCCCGTAAAGCGTCAGATCAAACTTGGCCTGCGAGGCTGGCTCGGGTTCGGGCGTGGAGTCCAGTCCCGGAAGTCGCACCCCGGTGTCCTCGTGATTCAACAGGTTGAAGAACACCTGAAACACCGGATGCCGCCCCGTCCCGCGCACCGCCTCCATCCGGGACACCAGACGCTCGAAGGGCAAATCCTGATGCTCCTGCGCGTCTAGCACCGTCTCGCGCACCTGCTGGATCAATTCGCGAAACGAAGACACGCCATGAAGTTGGGTCCGCAACACCACCGTGTTGATGAAGTAGCCAATCAGCGGCTCCGCCTCCAACCGGCCCCGGCCTGCCACCGGCGTCCCCACGACCACATCCTCCTGCCCCGACAACCGGCTCAGCAGCACCTGGAAGGTGCCCAGGAGCACCATGAAGGGTGTGGCATCCAGGGATCGGGCGCGCGAGGCGACCGCATCGGCCAGCCGCGCGGGCAGGGTCCGGTGCCGGTTCCGGGCACCTCCACCGCGGGCCCCCGCGTCTCCGTCGCGCGGGAGTTCCAGCAGCGGGGGCGCTCCGCGCAGTCGTTCCATCCAATGATCGAGCAGGGCCTCCATCGCCGGCCCCTCCAGACGCCGCCGCTGCCACACCGCCAGGTCGGCAAATTGATGGGTCAGGTCCGGCAGGGGCGACGGCCGACGGGCAATTGCGGCCTCGTACAGGGCGGCGAGTTCCCGGTGAAGCACGCCCAGGGACCATCCGTCGGCGACAATGTGGTGGATCGCTCTCAGCAGGAGATGTTCCGTGGGGCCGATCCGCAGCAGGCAAAACCGATACAGCGGACCTGCAGACAGGTCGAACGGCGCCGCCAGGACCGCCACGCGCATCGCGGCCACGCGGGCCTCCCGGGCGGAGGCCGTCAGCCCGGTGAGATCCTCAAAATCCAGCACCGACTCCGGAGCCGCCTGAATCACCTGTCGAAGCCCCTCAGGCGACTCGGCGAACACCGTGCGCAGGGATTCATGCCGCGTGACGACCTGCCGCAACGCCGCACCCAGCGCCCGCACGTCGAGCGGCCCCGTGCATCGGACAGCCTCCGACATGAGGTACGCCGTCTGACCCGGCTCCAGGGCATTGAGAAACCAGAGGCGTTCCTGAGCGTGCGAGGCGGGGGGCGGAGGCTCGCGGGGCACCACCGGAATGGCATCGGAGGTCTCCGGGGATGCCGCCACGGAGGCCCTCGGCTCCGCTTCGTCCATCTGCCGCAGCAACCCGGAAATCGTGGGTGCGGCCAGCAGCATCCGAAGGCTCGCCGTCCCCGTGAACGCCTGCCGGATCCTCGACACCAGCCTCATTGCCAGCAGGGAGTTGCCTCCAAGGGCGAAGAACGAGTCGTGGATGCCGCATTCCGCAATTCCCAGGGTTGCGCACCACAATCGGGCCATGAGTTGTTGTGCTGGAGATTGTGGAGGCCCTGCAGCCGTGTTGCGGCCTTCGGACGCGGCCGGAGCATCCGCTGCAAGCCGGTCGAGAGCCCGGGCATCCAGCTTGCCATTGGCCAGACGCGGAAATTCGTGGATCCAGAAGAAGCGCCCGGGAATCGCCGCCGTGGGAAGCTGCGCTGACAACTGAAGTCGAACTGCCTCCGGCTGCGGGGCCTCGCCGGACCAGGACACAAAGGCGGCAAGCTGCGGGACGCCATCGGGAACCCCGGCGCCATACAGCCGCACCGCCACTTCCCGCACCCCGGGAAGCCGGCGCAACTTCAGATCCACCTCGGACAAATCCACCCGGTGTCCGAAGATCTTCACCTGCTGATCGCGCCGCCCCTCGAACAACAGACGCCCCGCCCCGTCACGCCTGGCAAAATCACCGGTTCGAAAGCGACGCTCGCCCGGGGCCCGCGGAGCCTCAGGAAACGGCTCCGGGGCCTTCAACTCACGCCGCCAATACCCCGCCGTCAGGAGCCGCCCCTCAACAACGATCTCGCCCGCTTCTCCGTCGGGAACCGGATTTCCCGAGGCATCAAGAAGCCGCACGGTCACCCCGGGAACCGGTTTCCCCGACGGCAGGACCCCGCACGCACGAGGCTCGTCGGGATCCACAAAGCCGTGACAATACAGCGAGGACGTCTCCGAGGTGCCGATGCCCGTGTAAAAGTGACATCCGGATTCCGTGTGTCTGCGGAACAGGTCCACATCGCTCCACGCGACCCGGTCGCCGGCGAGGAAGACGGTGCGCAAATCCGGCAGCACCTCCGTCGGTCCCAGTTCCTGCATCAGCTCCCGGAAGATCGGCGGCACGGAATGGTACCGCGTCAGACGTTGATCTCGAATCCAGTCCCGAAGCGCGGCCAGACCCAGCTCACGAAAGGGGAAAAACGCCAATGAGGCCCCCGTAAGCAACGCGGCGTAAAGATCCCGGGTGGACCCCACGGTCGAGGGAGGGTACAGCGCGGTCAGCCGATCCTCGGGGCCCAGGGAAAGGGTGGCCGAATGAACAGCCACCTCGTGCAGGATGTTGACGTGCCGGATGGCGATGCCTTTGGGCGCCCCGGTCGAGCCGGAGGTATAGGTCAGGAAGGCCACCGCGTTCTCGGAACACGGGACGACGGGATGCGCCTCGCGGTCCCGGATTTCCGGATCATCCCGGATCAACGTCACGTCCGCCAGTTCCCAAGCGGCAACGCACCCGTGCGCCGAGGGCCCACACAGCACTTTGTCCGCCGTGCTGTCCTCGATGAGGTTCCGAATCCGTGCTGCGGGCAGGCGCAAATCAAGAGCCAGATAGGCGGCGCCCTCGGCCAGCACGCCCAGCAAGGAGGGGATCCACTCCATGCATTCCTCCCCGATGGCCACCGCCACCACCTCGCCCGCCCGGACCCCGGCAGCCCGAAGCCGGGATCGCACGCCCGCCACCCTGTTCGCCAGACTCGCATAGCTGACGGACGGAAGACCGTGCCGGAGGATCGCCGTTCGTTCCGCGTGACGTTCTGCCGACTCCAGAAAGCGCCCGGCGACCGAAAAGGGCGGTTGCAGCGGCCACTCGACACCCCGGCGGTGCCGGCCCGTGGGAATATCGGGGAGATCCTGAAGGATGACGCCCAACAATGGATTCACGCGAAGACCCCGGAGGACAGACGGGAATCCGGCTTCAAATCAAACCAAATCAGAACGGAAATGAAGGCGGGCGCCGGGATGACACACGGTTCACACCGCCGGCGCCCGCCTCGGGCTCGTTCCCACCCGGGAACGAAAAAGGCTCGGGTCAGGGCACCGGAAGCACCTGGCCCCGGATCTCACCCGGCGGATTCGCCGGAGTGTGAATATTGAAGTAGGTCAGACCCCCGACGATGCCGTCCGCAGTCGCCTGCGTCACGGTCTGCTGGCCCGCAAACGTGCCGCTGGTTCCCAGAGTGCCGGCGGGCACCAGGTTGAACAGCACGCCCGCCGCCTGCTCGGCAGTTCCAAAGCCGTGCAGGTGATAGGCCGTCGGTGTCGCCGTCAGTTGTTCATAGCCGACCACATACGTCGCGGTCAGGCCGTCCAGTGCGAGCAGCCCCACTCCCGTCCCCGGCACATCCACCGGATTCGGGCGTTCGTTGGCCCCGTTCAACACCGCCTTGAACAGGCGCACCGTTTTTCCCGCGGCGTCCTGCACGCGAAACACCCCGCCCGGAGCCGCCATCGGGATGACGGCCGAGGGCGTGGCCACGGTTTCAAGGTCCAGCCACTGCGGATCCGTCAACGCGAGCTTGCCCTGGACCAGGTACGGCGGGCTGCCGCCGGACCAGGACAGCCGGATGTCGTCCCCGGCGACCGATGCGGCCAGCGATCCCAACGGCTCCGACGCCCCGCTCCGGATGCGCACATTGTCGAAGGCCAGCGTTTCATTCCACCACGTGCTGAACGCCCGGAATTCGATGATGAGCTGACGGGATCCGGGAGGGGCCGGATAGGTGACATCGAGAAACTCCAGGCCAAGGGGATTCGCATTCCCGTGGTCCACGTCGGCGAAGAACTTGTCGTTGCCGGTGGGGGCTGAGAAGCGCGCAAGCCGGACCGGGGTCGAAAACTCACCGTCGGGATACGCCCAGATGTCGAGCCGGTCGTCGGTCTCGAAGTCGAGAAAGGTCGCCGCAAGGGCGACCGTGACCGTGACATCGGAAGCGCCCGAGACATCCACCGGCCGCAGCCGCAACGAACGGTAGGATCCAAACTCGTCGGAAAGCGAGAATCCCGGCTCCGTGGCCTTGTTGATCGCGGATCCCGCAAAGAAGCCGGTTCCCTCGAATCCGGTGAACGGTCCACCGCCAAACACGTTTCCGGGCGGCACATCCCCCGGACCGTTGTTGACGACCAACAACGGCAGGGTCTCGAACTCCGACGCACCTGTGGGCTGATAGCTCGTCGCCGTCGCCGTGCCGTCCAGGGACACCGCGGCGGAAAAGGTTTGCCCGATCAACTCCCAGTTCCCGGAACTGATCGCCGAGGTGTCCCCGCCACCGGCCTGCAGGGAGACTGAGAACTCGACGTCGCCGGCACCCCCCGAATTGAACATTGCCACCTCGAAGTCATAGAGACCCGCCGCGGGAAAGGTGACATCCCCGTACCGGGGCGCATGGGCCTGGGCCGTGTCGTTGACGATCACATTGTCCGCGTCGGTCAGCCCGTTGCGATCCACGTCAATCCGCAGTCGCGCACCGTCATCGGACGCCACGGCGAAGCTGTAGCGCCCGGCAGCGGAAACGTTGAGACTTCCGCGAATCACAAGCCCGAAGGGGGCCGTGAAGTCACCCGGAATCGGATTGTCCGCCTGGAAATCCCCGAAGGACCCATCCGCAAAGTCCACTTCCGAAACCGTCGCGGTGGCCTGCTGGCTCTGCTTGGTGCCTGCGACCATGGCGTCCACATCGGCAAGCGAGGCCGCCGTCGGCGGGACCTCCCGAACCATGGTGGCGACCGTCGTGGACCCGGTGGGCAGGATCGAGCCGATCAACTGCCACGAATGCGGGCCGGTGTCCGCGGCGATGACGTTGAACGTCCCGGTCAGGCCCCCGGCCGCGGGATGCGCCGTCACCACGGTCGCGGTCGTTGCCGTGAAGCTTGCCGTTGCGCCAATGCTGCTGGTCAGCATGTCGTCATGATCCAGGGAGGACATGACGAGCACGCCCTTGCTGGACTGGGCGAACCTGCTGACGTTCACACCGGACGGCGCGCGGATCACGACGTCGGCAATCACGCTGTCCTCCGGCGTGCTCTCGTCGTCATCCACGATCACATAGCCGGCCGCCGCGAGGTGATCCGCCATGCTTTGGGCGGCAAACTGGCTTGGGGTGAACAGCACCGTCGCATTTGCCTTGTTGTCGGCCAGCCACTGCACCGTGCCCTCCACCAACTGCCAAGTCTGGGGGGTGACGTCCGAATCTGCGATCGCCGAATCCCAGGCCAGCATGGCCCGGCGCCCGGCCGTGGGCCCGGGGACGCCAACAAATGAGACCTCGAAACTATGCGCCCAGTACACCGGACCGAGCTGCGTGTCGGGAATGCCAAAGGGGTTTCCCGCCTCGAAGGGCGGCTCATAAGCCATGCCGTCGGTGATGGTGTAGCGCGGCGGCACCGCCTTGGAGCCGTCGTCGTTGAAGCCTTCCTGATAAATGAGCTGGGCGGACGCCGGGAGCATGCACAGCGCGACGGTCGCCAGCACCAGCACGACGGCTGGAAGGCGCCTGGAACAGGGGAACGGGGGCTGCTGAGAGGCTTGAGAGCTCATGGGGGCAGGGATTTGATGGTGACGCGTGCCGCACCATCGAAGTGCTGCACGAAGGGTTCAGACCGGGGAACGCTCCGGTTGTGCTGCACCACGACCGGATCCGACAAGCAAAAAATCCGGACATTGCGACGGACCGGCACCTCCGTGCATCCTGAAGGCTTCGACGACTTATCCCGCTCTGACGACGTGTCCGCACCCTGCCCCCCACCGCAATCCACCCCACTCCCGGGCGTCGGTGACCATGTGCTCCTGGAGATCACCGACCTGGCATTCGGCGGCGAGGGCGTCGCCCGCCTGGGCGAGTTCGTGGTCTTTGTCCCGTTCGCACTCCCGGGCGAACGCGTGGAAGCCAAGCTCACCGAGGTGCGCCCGCGCTTCGCCCGAGGGATGGTTTCCCGGCGCTGGACCCACTCGCCGGAACGGGTCGTCCCGCGCTGCCCCTACTTCGGCGCGTGCGGCGGATGCCAGTACCAGCACCTCGACTATGCCGCCCAACTGCGATGGAAACGCAAGCAGATCACCGACCTGTTCCAGCGCGTGGGCCATTTTGAGCAGCCCCCCGTGCGCGAGGTGATTCCCTGCCCCAGTCCATACGGATACCGCAACCGCATCCTCGTCCGCAGCCAGTGGAACAAGCCGGCCCAAAAACTCAACCTGGGCTTCGTCCGATCGGATTGCGGCCTGGTCTGCGACATCGAGTCCTGCGCCATTGCCGAACCCGCGCTCAACGAGGCCCTGCGGGACTGGCGCCGCAATCCGCCACCCAAGGGAGGCCTCAAGACCCTGCTGCGCATCCCCCCGGAGGACTGGGTGGTGCCGGAACACAGCTTCTTCCAGAACAATTTCTTCGTGTTGCCCGCCCTGCTGGATGCCGTCCGCCGCCGGCTCGGGGACGCCGCGACCCGCCATCTGGTGGATGCCTACTGCGGGGTGGGCTTCTTCAGTTTGTCGCTGGCGTCCTCGGTCGAGAGTTTTGTCGGCGTGGAGCTGGATGCGCCAGCCATCCGGGCGGCCCGCGAGAACCAGCGCCGACGGGGCATCACCCGTGGTGAATTTGTCGCCGGCGACACCGACGCCCTCCTGCCGGCCCTGCTCGCCCGCAGCGATCCGTCCCGCACCGCCGTGCTGTTGGACCCGCCGCGGGTGGGATGCCGCCCGCCCGCACTGAACGTCCTGCGCGACACCGCCCCGGCACAAATCCTCTACGTCAGCTGCCACCCGGCGACGCTCGCGCGCGATCTCAAGCACCTCTGTGCCGACGACCGCTACCGGTTGGTGGACGTCCAACCGGTGGACCTGTTCCCGCAGACCCAGCACGTCGAGTGTGTCGCCGACCTGCGCCGGGGCCCGCCGACCGGGTGACCCGGGCAAGCTTCCGATCGCTCGCGGTCGGGACCGGCCGCGGACACGCAGGCCCCCGGCCGCCACCCGCCGCGGACGCACCCCTTCAGCAACCCGCCGGTTCGTCGCGCAACGAACGGGTGGTGGGCGACCCGAGTCCGGAAGCGGGCGCCAGGCCAAGGAGACGGGCGACCTGGCCCGCCACGTCCCCGGAGCGCATGAGCGATTCCCCGACCAGGATTCCGCGGACCCCGCAGGCCTTCAAACGCAACACCTCCTCGCGGGTCCGGATCCCGCTCTCTCCAACCAGCAGCGGGGCCCCGCCCGGGAGATCGCCGGGAATGCGTCGGGCCAGCCGCTCGGTGGTGGCCAGATCCACCTGGAAGGTCTTCAGGTCGCGATTGTTCACCCCCAGCAGCCGGGCCCCGCACCGCACGGCGCGCTCCAGCTCCTCCTCATCGTGCACCTCCACCAGCACCGCCAGGCCGGCGGCATCGGCCAGCGCATGGAAATGCTGCAACGGGTCGTCCGCCAGGATGGCCGCGATGAGCAGGATGGCGTCCGCACCGCCCTCCGCCGCCTCGAGGATCTGCCGTTCGTCCACGATGAAATCCTTGCGGAGCAGCGGCAGGCGGACCGCCGCGCGAACGGCGCGGAGGTGGTCGAGGGCACCCTGGAAGAAGACCTCATCGGTCAGCACCGACAGGCAGCTCGCCCCGGCCGCTTCGTATTCCCTGGCGATCCGGACCGGATCAAAGTCGGGACAGATCACCCCCAGGCTGGGGGACGCCTTCTTCACCTCGGCAATCAGGCCGACGTCACCGGCACGGGGACGCCGGAGCGCCCCGGAGAAGTCCCGGACGCCTCCCGGCCGGTCCCGCAAGGCCTCGCGAAGCCGGCGGGCGCTCACGGCCCCAGCCGGCAGCCGGCCGATCTCGATCCTTTTCCTGGCGACGATGGTATCAAGAATGTTCATGCCAGTTCCTCGTCGTCCTTGAGCCCGGGATTCCGCTTCAGCGGACACCCCGCCCGCAGCCAGCCGTTGACGAAGGCGTCGAGGTCGCCATCCATCACCGCCTGGACGTTGCTCGTCTGCACGCCAGTGCGCAGATCCTTGACCATGCGGTACGGCTGGAAGACGTAGCTGCGGATCTGGTTGCCCCAGGACACGCTGCCCTTGTCCCCGTAAAACCGCTCCATCTCCCCCTTGGCCTGGTCGAGTTTCAGCGCATAGAGCTTGGAGATCAGCATGGCCATCGCCGTGGCTTCGTTCTGGGCCTGGCTGCGCTGGGCCTGCGAAGCCGCCACCAGGCCGGTGGGCAGGTGCGTGAGGCGGACGGCGGTCTCGACCTTGTTCACGTTCTGCCCGCCCTTGCCGCCCGATCGAAACGTGTCGCGCAGGATTTCACTCTTGGGAATCACGATGTCGCTCTCGCTGAGATCGCTGATTTCGGCGATGACATCCACGCTGGAAAAGCTGGTGTGGCGCCGTTTGTTGGAGTCGAACGGGGAGATGCGCACCAACCGGTGAACGCCGCGCTCGGCCTTGCAGAACCCGTAGGCATTGTCGCCCTCAACCCGGTACGTGATGCTCTTCAGACCGGCCTGCTCGCCCGGGAGCGCATCGGTGGATTCAAATTTCCAGCCGCGCGACTCGAACCACCGCTCGTACATCCGCGAAAGCATCTGCGCCCAGTCCTGCGCCTCGGTGCCCCCGGCCCCCGCCTGAATGCTGAAGATCGCGTTCCGGTGGTCATGGGGTCCCGTGAGCAGGACCTCCAATTCGAAGCGGTCCACCTGCCGGTTCAGCACCTCCAACTCGGCATCCACCTCCTTCTGGACGGCATCCTGGCCGGCCTGGGGCTCGGATTCGCCCAGGTCCAGCAGGAGCCGAAGATCGTCCGCCCGCCGCTCAAACCCCACCATCGGCTCCACCCGCTTCTTCAACTGGTTGGCCTCCTCGATGACCTTCTTCGCCGCCTCCTGATTCGCCCAAAACGAGTCGGAGCCCATCTGCGCATCGAACTCGGCGATCCGACGCAACGACGCCGGCAGGTCCACAAACCGGCGCAACTGGCCAAGCTTGGCCGTCAGGACGTCCAGATTGGCCCGCGAAACTTCGAACATTCGGCCGCGGAAGGTAGGCGCCCCCCCCGCGGCAGGGCGAGGGGAAATCCAAACAGGTGCGCCGGACCGCTGGCCGGGAGGAGGTGCCCGGATGGACGGAATTCCCGCCGCCCGTGCCGCGGGCACTTGTCCGTCCTGACCGCGGCCTGCCGCCGCGCGACTTCGAGGTCCACTGCGTTCGCAGCGGTCAGACCGCTCCGGCCCAATTTGATGGTGAACTTGAAGGGCCTCCGGTCCACGCAGTCCTCGAGGACGGGCGTTCCGGTGCCGAGCCCCGCGTCGAAGCGGGCCTCGGGCGTGTCGGGGCAACCGCCGCTGTGGCACAGGTGGCGCAGGAGCGGACGGACGGCCAGCGTCGCGACCGCGTGATGGAACCGCGAGAGCTGCTCGCGCGTGAAGGTCTCTCCCGGCGAATCGTCAAAACCCAATTCAGCAGTTCCAGGATCGCCCCGTCATTGTTCCGCGTGCCAACGACAACGGAGAACAACCGGTCCACCCCGGGGTCGGGTTGCGGCAGAATCGGCACCCCCACCTCCCAGTTCCCGCCGTCGGTCCGGAGCGCACCTGCCCGCTCGGCGCTGACCCTGCTGACCGGTTGGCTCGCAGTCCCTTCAGAATCCGCCGCGCCGTCAACTTCTCCCCCAACGCCAGGCCACCCACCAGCCGCTCCCTGGGACTCCTCAGGTGATCCTGTCGAGCCGACTCCCTCCATTCATTCCGGGCTGTCCAGCAACTGCTGCAGCCGCCCGGCCAGCGGCGGCGGCAGGCGATCACACCAGGAGGCATCCAGCAGACCCAGCTCGATCAGGTCGCGGAGATGGGTCCGGTCCCGGTCACGGAAGCTCACCAGTTTCATGGCCACCAGCGCGGACAGAGTGATCAGCCTGAACTGGTCTCCGGCTTCGGAGTCGGTGACGTCCGGTGCGGCGAGCACGCTGTCGGGACGTACCTTTTCGCCGGCGGGAACGATGTGCAGCGCATCGCGAATGCTGGCTTCCGGACCATCGAGAAAAACATCCATTCCTCCGGCCAGGCCAAGTCCGGCCACCCGCCGATGGATGAATCCCACCGCCGCCAAGGCGGCTCCGGCCGCCGCGAGATCGGAACGACGCAGCAGGATGTCCACACCGCGGGTGGTGCGGACGGCGGCTTCATCAACGCGCGACACGTGCGCGGCAACCGCGTTGCCACCCACCACGGCGTAGGCAATCCCGGCCGCTTCAAGAGCGCTTGCGGCGCGGAGCAGGCGTTCGCGGACCTTTTCCACCGCCCGAACCATCCGCGTCCAGGAAACCGGGGCAAGCCCGGGGTCGGTCGCAGCCATCCCGGACGCTTGACGCGGCCGCGGCAAAAGTCAGGCAATGATTTCGAGGAAGCCAAGGGACCGGTGCTCCATCGGGAGTTCGGTGAGGCCAAAACCCGTCGGAGGCGCGGGGATCTCCCGCCGCAGCGCTACGCGACCGCGGAGGCCTCAAAAGCGTCCCCGGCCTCGCTCAGCAAGCAGATGGGCGTGGCCATTCCCACCAATGATCTCTGGATTGGCGCCCCTCGTCTTCCAGCACCACCTGATCCTCTGCACCTCCGACACGCATTCTCAGCACCTGCCGCAACTCCGAAATGCTGAACCCGGCGGGCAACCCCGGTGAAACCTCGCGGCGACTTCAGCCGCAACATTTCTTGAACTTCTTCCCGCTGCCGCAGGGACAAGGGTCGTTCCGACCGACGGCGTACGGAGCTCGAAACGGCACCGGGTCCGGGAGCGGCCGCACCGGCGGCGGCGAGAAACCGGGTTGATCGTCCCGCGGTTCCTCGGTGGACCAACCCGCCGACTCCTCATCGTCGTCCCGGAAGCACAGCCAGATTGAGCACCCAGCAACGGCATCAATGGGACCATGGCGCTCCGTGAAGGCCCGGACGCGTTGCTCCCCGGTGCGCGTGTCCCAAACGCGGGGCGCTGCTGCGCCCAATTCACCTTCCACGTCCCGGAGCGATCCGACGACGTCCTCGTCCACGATCGCGGCGGCATAGGCCTGACGCACTTCGGGAAGCAGTTCGCAAAGGTTCAAATCGCAAACGGCGCCAACCAGGCCCGCCCAAACGTAACTGTCTCCCGGCCGGGCCAGCTGCGCGAAAAGGCTTCGCAGATCGGCCAGCAGGGCCTCCCGCGGTCGCTCGCCCCACACCTCCTGGACCAGCAATCCATGAATGGCCTGCTCGCGCACGAATGGATTGACCCCTTCGTTCAAGGCCAGTCGGAGCAACGGGGCTGAATCGCCGCCGCAGACGGAGGCCAGCAACGTCGCGCCATCCTCGGTGATCATGTCACCGGTCAAGTCGAGGGGCAGATCGCCGGGGAGCGAAAGGAAGCGAACGAACGCGTTCAACGCCTGCGGTTCGCGGAACTGCGCCAGGAGATACAGCGCGAAGTTATGCAGACACAAACCGCGCTCGGCCTGGTAGGTGGCTGGATCGTTCGTGACCCGGTCAATGGCCGCAATCAGTTCCGGGACGATGGACTCCCGCTGTTCCGCCGCGGCCAGCAGGGCCGCTTCATAAGGAGCAAAGTCGGTGTGGTCGGGAAGGTGCTGAAGTTGTTGGAGGATCTCGTTGGTCGTCACAGCATCACTCGCGGAGAACCTCCTGCCGGACAGGATTCGCCGGCTTGGTCATTCTCCGCATCGTCCGAGGGTCCTTTCGAACACGGCTCGGGGTAAAGGGAAAACCCCGGCACGGAGAGCCGGGGACATCGTTCACCAAATTGGTTGATCGTCAGCTCTCCGGCGTCTTCCGGCCCGCGCTCCTTGCGACGCACACCGGCATACCGTGGGTCTCCGGCATCCCGACACAGATGCTCCAGCGCGGTGTGGGCCTGCTCCGGGCTCGCGCCAGCGGCCCGAAACACCACGCTCCATCGGGTGGTGGTGAATTCGCGGAATGGACCGAGGGGGCTTGATGCAGCCGGGGCGCACGTGGAATGCCCACCGGCTCCATTCCCGGTCACGTCAGGGGTTCGGCGGAACCCCAGCCGATCAGGTCCGCCCACCCGGCCAACTGCCGGTTTGCGAGCCGCGGGCTCCTTCCTCCATGATTCCGGTGTCCGATTGCCATTGTAGATGCCCGGGTCCGCCGCTGTCCCTGCCATGAACGTTCCTGCCCTCCCCGCAAGCCTCCTGTCCGTCCTGGTGACGGCATGCGCCCTGCCCTGTGGCGCTCACGCCGCCGCTCCGGATGGCAACCGGCTCACCGTCCTGGATGAGTTCTGCGATTTGTACCATCCCGATCACCGGTCCCCCAGGCTGACCACGCCGCAGTGGGTTGGGGAGGAAGGCGTGGAGGCGGTGCTGGTGTTTGCGATAGATGACATGCGCGAACACGGTCCCTACGAGACCTATCTCCGCCCGATCCTGAACCGTCTGAAGGCCATCGAGGGACGCGCCCCGGTGAGCATCATGGCCAATGCGATGGATCCGGCCGAGCCGCACCTTCAGCAATGGCTGGCCGAGGGGGTGACGCTGGAGACGCACACCGCGGACCATCCATGCCCGATCCTCGCCCGGGGAAACTTCGATGCCGCCAAGGACACCTACGACCGCTGCGTGGACCACGCCTTCACCGTGCCCAACAACCGCCCGGTGGCCTTCCGCACGCCCTGCATGGACGGCATCAACTCGGTCAGTCCGCGCCTCTTTGCCGAGATCCTGATGGGCGTGACCCCCCGTGGAAATTTCCTCTCCCTCAGCAGCTCGATCGGCATGCTGCCGACCCCGGCGGACCCGGACCTGCCGCGCGAACTGGTCCTGGACGGGTCCGGACAGCCCCGTTTCGAGAAGTATCTGCCCCCCGGCTACATCAATTACATCCGGGATCACCCCTACCCGTACCTCATCGGCAACCGGTTCTGGGAGCTGCCCTTTGCCATTCCGGACGACTACGAGGGATTTCGAATCCACGGGGAAAAGCACCCGCAAACCCTCGCCGACATGAAGGCGGCGGTGGACATCGCGGTCCTCAAGCAGGGAATCTGGGTGATGACCTTCCATCCCTACGCGTGGATTGGGAGCGATCAGGTGATCGAGATCGTGGATCACGCCGTCGCACATCACGGGCGCAAGGTGAAGATCCTGAATTTCCGCGACGTGCAGGAGCGGCTCGAGCGCCATCTGCTGGCCGGCCACGGCGTCCGGGACCCGGATGGCGGGGACAACGGTGTGCGACTGCTCGATCTCAATCTCGACGGTTTCCTCGATGTGGTGGTCGCCAATGACAACGCCCGCATCACCCGGGTTTGGGATCCGTCAGAAAAACGCTGGGTGGATGGCGATTTCCCCGCGCCCCTGGTCACCCGTGCGGACGGCGGTCCGTCGCGATCCACCGGCGGACGCTTCGGCATCGTGGATCCCTCGGGGCGGCCGTGCCTGCTGGTCGCCGACGAGACGCGGCAGGGGGCCTGGCAGTTTGATGGTCGGGAATGGACCGGGGCACCCCTGTTGCTGGCGGGCCTTGAAATCGAGGGACGCCCGGTAAGGACCAGCACGGGCGGACGCGACCAGGGCGTGCGGTTCCGCGACGTGGATGGCGACGGAGTGACCGAACTCGTGGTGTCCAACCCCGGACAAAACCGGATCTTCCGCTGGTCCCCGGGAACGCAGCGCTGGCAGCCACTCGAATACGCGCTTCCGTCCGGGGTTTCCGTGGTGACCGCCGAGGGACGCGACAACGGGGTCCGGTTCGTGGACCTGAACCGCGACGGCCACCCGGATGTCATCGCATCGAATGAATCGGGGTTCGGGCTCTGGCTCCATGTGCCCAAGCCCTTCCTGGGTTTCGCCGCCGGCTGGTCCCGGCAGGTTCTCGCCGGCCGGCGCGGGGAGCGACCGCAGATTCCGATGATCGTCAAGGGCGGCCCGCATCCGAACTACGGTGCGTGGTTCGCTCACGACCACCTTTGGGTCCAGAACGAGGACACCGCCCAGCTCCCGGACCTCGTGGACCGCGTGTCGTTCGCCGACCTCCTCAACGGCCTGCAACCCCCACCGCTCGACCCCGCAGCCTCCCTCGCCGCCATCGAAGTCGCTCCGGACCATGTCGTCGAACTCGTCGCCCACGAGCCCGCGGTGCTCGATCCGGTGGACTTTCAGTGGGACGCCCACGGGACGCTCTGGGTGGTGGAAATGGGCGACTATCCGAACGGCGTGGAGGGGAGGCCGGGCGGCGTGGTGCGACGGCTCCGGGATGCCGACGGTGACGGCTTCTACGAGGAATCGAGCGTGTTCGCCGACCACCTGAATTTCCCAACGGGGATTCTTCCGTGGCGGAGCGGCGTCCTGGTGAGTGCCGCGCCGGACCTGTTGTTCCTCGAGGATCGCGACGGCGACGGGCGGGCGGATTTCTCGGAGGTGCTCCTCACCGGATTCGGGGAGGGCAACCAGCAGCATCGTTTCAACGGGTTCGAGCTGGGACTCGATCACTGGATTCATGGCGCCAACGGCGACAGCGGCGGCACGATCACCTCGACGCGAACCGGCACGACCGTGGACCTCGGCACCCGAGACTTCCGGTTCCGTCCCGATACCGGGGAATTCCGACTCACCGCCGGCCAGACCCAGTTCGGACGGCGCCGGGACGACTGGGGCAACTGGTTCGGGGGCGCCAATTACACCTGGGGCTGGCACTACTTCCTCGACGAAGATGACGTCATCCGCAATCCGGACCTGCCGGTGCGCACGATGCGACGCTCGCTGGCACAAGGTCCGGATGCCGGCCGGGTTTACCCAATCTCCCGGCTCCAACAGCGGTTCAACGACGTCGGGATGTCCGGCCATGTGACCTCGGCGGCCACCTTCGGTCCGTACCGTGACTCGCTGTTCGGACCGGAGTTCGAGCGGTCGCTGTTCATCGCGGAACCGTCGCACAACCTGGTCCACCGGATGCCCCTCGAGCCCGATGGAGTCAGCTTCACCGCCACCGAACCACCGGCCGATACCGGGCAGCCGCGCGAGTTTCTCGCGTCCCGCGATCCGTGGTTCCGTCCCGTGAACGTGCGGACCGGTCCCGACGGCGCGCTCTACATCGCCGACATGTACCGTCTGGTGATCGAGCATCCGGAATGGATCCCCGATGATGTGAAGGCGCGGATCCATGTCCGGGCCGGTTCGGATCGCGGGCGGCTGTACCGGGTGCGTCCGCGCAACGCATCCCTCCGCAAGATTCCGAACCTCGCCGGACTCGATCCCACTGCACTCGTCCAGGCGCTGGACAGCCCCAACGGCTGGCAGCGCGACACCGTCCATCGCCTCCTGCTCGAACAGCGCCCGGCCGCCGCGATCCCGGAACTCGCGCGCCTTGCCGTTGCGGCAAAGGACCCCAGGGTGCGGCTGCAGGCCTGGTGCGTGTTGGACGGGCTGGGCGGTCTCACCGATGCGCTTGGCGTCCAGGCCCTGGGCGACCCACATCCTGCCGTGCGGGAACACGCGATCCGCCTCGCCCGCCCTGCCGTGGCGTCCGGAACCGCGAGTTCCGCGCGAATCCGTGCCCTGCTCGACCTCGCGAACGACGACTGGATCCGCGTCCGGTTCCAACTGGCGCTGGCCCTCGGGGACTGGGACGCCCCACGCGCCGCCGAAGTTCTGGCGGCCCTCGCGATGCGGGACCATGCCCACGAGGACCTGGTCACCGCCGTGCTGACTTCCTCAGGCCGCCATCCCGAGGCCGTGCTGGAATTCATCTTGACCGCCTCCCCGGAGGACCAGCCGCTTGGAAGGCTTGTGGAAACCCTCGCCCGGCAGATTGCCGGGAACGGGGATGCCGCGGCGGCGGCACGGGTGCTGGCGCGGGTCGCGGACGGAGGTTCCAAACCGCCGTCCGGATGGCGTCTGCGCGCCGTGGGCGCCCTGCTTGAGGCGGCGCCGGACACTTTCACTCCGCCAGAAATGACCGCCTGGCTCGCCGGCGCGCGCCAGCGCGCCCGGGAGGACGCCGCGCCCATTTCGGACCGGCTGGCTGCCCTGCGTCTGATGGGGCGCGATGAACGGGAGTCGGGCGAGGACCTCGCGACCTTGCTCGACCTGATGACTCCCCAAACTCCATTGGAGCTGCAGCAGGCGGCCGTGGAGCGATGCGGCGTCCTTGCGGCGGACCGCGTGGCCACGGCGCTGCTGCTTCGATGGCGCGACGCCGGACCCCAGCTTCGCGGTGCCATGGCGAGGACGCTCTTGCGGCGGGCGCCATCGGCCGAGGCGATGGTGGATGCCGTGGCACGAGGCCAGCTGACACCTGCGGACCTCGGGGCGGCTATCCGCCAGGAATTGCTCCGGTTCCCCGACGAGCGCATTCGCACACGCGCTGCGACCCTGCTCACGGCCGCACACTCCGATCGGCGTGCCGTGGTCGTTGCCGCGCTGGCATCGGTGGCCCCACTTGCCGGCGATCCGGAGCGTGGCCACCTGCGGTTTGATGCCCACTGCGCGACCTGTCACCGGGCCGGGGCGGTCGGCGGGGGAGCCGGACCCAACCTGGCGATGCTGTACGATCACGGGCTTGAGGCGGTGCTCACGGCGATCCTGGATCCCAACCTTGCCGTGGAAGATCGCTATCGCACCTACACGGCCACATTGCGTTCCGGGGACCAGATCACCGGTCTGCTCCTCGCCGAGACCGGCGGCAGCATCACCCTGATGGAACTGAACGGGTCTGAATCCACCGTGTTGCGGCGCGATCTCCAGGCCCTGACGTCCAGCGACCGGTCCCTGATGCCCGAGGGATTTGAGGAGATCTTGACGCCTCCGGACCTCGCGGACCTTGTCGCCTTCCTCCGCGCCAGCGCCACGCCGCCCAGGAAGTTTGCCGGCAATGAGCCCTCAGTGGTGTCGCCGGACCCCGGTGGAATCCTGCGGTTGGCCGCGTCCGTGGCCGAGGTCCACGGCGAAGCCCTCGTTTTTGAACCGCAACACCGCAATCTGGGTTTCTGGAGCTCCCAGGGGGATCGCGCGGTCTGGACGGTGGAGATACCAACACTGGCGACCTACCGGGTATGGCTCGATTGGGCCTGTCCGCAGGCCACTGCGGGCAATGGGTTCATCCTGTCTCAGGGGGAATTCCAGGTGCACGGCCGCGTTCCGGCGACTGGCACCTGGGACGACTACCGGCAGCGCGAGTTTGGCGCCCTGATGTTGCCGCCCGGACGTCACCGCGTGGTCCTTCGCGCCGACGATGGGCTCAAGGGGAACCTCATGGACCTGCGGGAGATCCGGCTGGTCCCCGATTCCGGCACCCCGATTCCCGGGAGCTGATGCCTCCGCCGACCCGGCACCAACAAGGGCGCTGGCGCGTCGCACCAAGTCCCTGTCCAGCAGGTCTTGCTGGCAGTCGAACAATCCTCCGACGTCGAGCCAGTCACCCTCCCGTGCGGCAAGCGCCCTGTGTCGGATCAGATCTTCGGAAACAAGGCCTCGAGGGTGGGCCCGTACCGGCCACTCGTGTTCTCGAACCGCCTGTCGAGCTGGAGCAGCGCCTCCAGTGCTTCCATGGACGAGGACTTGTCAGAGAATTGGTAGCCCAGCAGATCGAGGGCCTGGAGGATTTCCACCTTGGTTAACGGGGCATCCTTGGTGACCGAGAACACCGCGTCCCCCAGGGACATTGCGTTGCGCACGCGTTTGCGCGGTTCGCGGGGGGCGGCGATGACCAACGGACTTGCCGGCGGGACCGCCATCCCACCGAGGGCAGCCTCCAGGGCTCGGAGTTCCGCCTCGAGCTCTGCCTTGCGCTCCAGCACCAGTGTGCGGAGGCGCTCGAACTCTTTCACGGGATCGGACGTCATTTTTGCGGCGGCAATCTGGAGGGTGATCCACTCCAAGCAATCCAAATCCTCCGGGACGAGGCACCTCGGATGCGGGCCGCACGAGGGACGGTCGCAAGGCGGCTTGACACGCATTGCACCGCTAGGCATAGTGTTGCCATGCTTGCGAAGGAACTCGTCGCCGCCTCGACAGTGCCGCTGGTGTTGTCCGTGTTGACTGAGGGCGAAAATTATGGGTACGCGCTCATTCAGAGGGTGCGCGAGTTGTCCGGCGGCAGGATCGAGTGGACGGAGGGGATGCTCTATCCCGTGCTGCACTGGATGCAGAAGGAGGCCATGATCGAGTCCGAGTGGCGCGAGGCCGACACCGGGCGCAAGCGGAAGTATTACCGGCTGCGCAAGGAGGGCCACCAAGCTTTGCAGGAGGAGAAACAACAGTGGCTCACCGTCCACGAAACGCTCACCAAACTATGGAATCCACAACCCCGTTTGACTTGAACGAGGCGATTCAACGCTGGCGCGAAGACCTCGCCCCGTCACCCGCCTTCCGCAGCGGCGACCTGGACGAACTGGAATCGCACTTGCGCGATGCATCAGCCCTGCTGCAAACGCGCGGGTTGACGGAACCGGAGGCGTTTCTCATCGCCTCCCGCCGGCTGGGACGGCCCGAAACGCTGGCATTGGAATTCGGAAAGGTGCATGGCGACGCCGTTTGGCGCACGCGACTGCTCTGGATGATTGCCGTCGCGATGCTTCTGGTGGCCGCCCTGGATGTGGCCCGGATTGCGGCCCAGGCGGGATTGCTCATCGGAAGCTGGGCCACCGGGAACGGTTTTCTGCAGGGCTGGTTTGGAGTTGCCGGACAGTGCGTGGTTCTCGGCCTGGGTCTTTGGCTGGTTCGCCTCGCGACGACGGGCCGCCTGCGTTTGCGTCCCCTGGCGCACCCAAACCCTTTCTGGTTCAAAAGGCCCGGCCTGACGGTCGCACTGCTGCTGACCGCTTTGGTGGTTCTGAGAGGGTCCGCCGGGTTGCTGCACGCGTTGGCGGTGGGCCGTCTGGAACCCCACGCGGTTGGCCAGGCCTTTCTCGTGATGACCACGGGGCATTCGATCCTGATTCTTTTGAGCCTGGCCGCGCTCGCCGTGATGAGTGGGGCACTCCTCCACAGGCAACGTGAAGGCCTGCACCACGGGGCTTCGCTGCCGCTGACCACCTTCCTTGTCCTGATGCTGTGCGGTCTGCCCGCCCTGGCTGCCGAGAAGGTGCCGGCGGCCCCGAATCAATCCGCGGACGCCAACGCCGCCAACGCCACCATGGATCAAGCCATGGAATCGTGGAGAGCCGGACAGAAGGCCAAAGCCGTTGAGCAATTTGTGACCGTGGATTTCAGCAAACGCCCGTTGTTTCCGGCCGGTTCGATTCTGAATTACAGCGAAGCCCAGTTTGCCGCGCTGAATCCGGCAGCCCGGGAAAAGGTGAGCCAACCGATGCTCGACGACGTTCAAGTCATCAAACAAATCGCCATGCAGGTGACGCAGGCCGCGACGGACGCGCAGGCCGGCGGCAACGGAACCCGGGCGAGCCAGTACCTGGCCCAGGTGAAGCGCTGCGGTGAAGCGCTTGAGCACCCGAATTCACTGGCGCTGCTCAAACTGGTCGGCAAGGCGCTCGTCAGAATGTCGTCCGGCACCCCCGCTCCAGGCAGGTAGGGAGACCCGGGGACGGGACCGGAGGACGCCCAATGGGACCTGTTGCTCTGCCTGCTGGGAGCCATCGCCGCCCTGCTCGTTCTCTCGAAAGCGCACGACCGTTCCCTCGCGGCGATTCCCGCCTTTTCGCCCCGGACGGAACCGGGCTACCCTCCGCAATGACCGCGTCGGCCCACCCGCAGGAGGAACCGTTTGCCAGTCCGCAGATACCCGATGCCACGGGGCATTTCGGACCCTACGGCGGCCGGTACGTCCCGGAGACCCTCATGCATCCGCTCCAGGAGCTGGAGGCGGAGTATTTCCGCGCCCAACAGGATCCGGGGTTCCAGGTGGAACTCGGCCGGTACCTCCGCGAGTTCGTTGGGCGCCCCACTCCGCTGTACCTCGCCGAGCGGCTCACCCGGGAGCTGGGCGGTGCCCGGATCTACCTCAAACGGGAGGACCTCCTCCACACCGGCGCCCACAAGATCAACAACGCCCTTGGACAGGCCCTCATCGCCCGGCGCATGGGCAAGACGCGCGTGATCGCCGAGACGGGCGCCGGACAGCATGGCGTCGCGACCGCCACCGTCGCAGCGATGTTCGGACTGAAGTGCGTGATCTACATGGGCGCGGTGGATTGCGAGCGCCAGGCGCTCAACGTGTACCGCATGAAGATGCTGGGCGCGGAGGTCGTGCCCGTCCATGCGGGCCAGCGGACCCTGAAGGAGGCGGTCAATGAGGCGATGCGGGACTGGGTCACTCATGTCCGCGGGACGCACTACATCCTCGGCACCGCCTACGGGGCGCACCCGTACCCGCTCATGGTCCGGAACTTTCACCGGGTCATCGGCGAGGAGGCCCGACGGCAGATCCTGGAGAAGGAAGGCCGCCTGCCGGACCTCCTGATCGCCTGTGTCGGCGGCGGCTCCAATGCCATCGGGCTGTTCTATCCGTTTCTCAACGACGCCGGGGTCGCCATGTGCGGCGTCGAGGCCGGCGGCCGAGGCATCCAACCGGAACAACATGCCGCGCGGTTCCACGGCGGTTCCCTGGGTGTGCTCCAGGGGACCCGGAGCTACATCCTTCAGGATCCCTTCGGACAGATCCAGCTCACCCACAGCGTCAGCGCCGGGCTGGACTACGCGGCCGTCGGTCCGGAGCACGCCTGGCTGCACGACCGGGGCCGGGTGGAGTACGCCTACGCCACCGACGACGCGGCGCTCGACGCCTTCATGCGCCTGGCGCGCCTCGAGGGGATCATTCCCGCTCTGGAGTCGGCCCACGCCGTCGCCGAGGCCATCCGGCGCGCCCCCACCCTGCCCGGCGACCGGATCGTCATCGTCAATCTCTCGGGACGCGGTGACAAGGATGTCGCCCAGGTGGCGGCGAAACTGGGCATGCAGATGCCTGTGCAGCCCGCGTTGACGTCCGCGGCATGAACGTCCTCGTCCGGGGGCGTCCGCGCCCGTACCGCACAGTCGCCTACGATGCCAGGCACAATGCGGTCCGGTTGATTGACCAGCGCGCCCTGCCGCACCGGTTTCGCGTCGTGAGCACCCCCGACGTCGCGGCCACGGTGCGGGCCATCCGGGACATGACGGTCCGCGGTGCCGGCGCCATCGGGGCAACGGCCGCCTACGGGCTGGCCCAAGCAGCCCGGGCGTTTCGCGATACCGATCCCGGGCGATTCGAAGCCCACATCGGACGCGCCTTCCACCAGCTCCGGGAAGCGCGTCCGACCGCCGTGGACCCGCTCAACGCCCTGCAGGAAGTCCGTGCCGCGATGTCCACCGGCCGCTCGGTGGAGGATCGCCAGGCCCTCGCGTGCGCGGCGGCGGAACGGTTCGCTGCGGAAAACATCGCCCAATGTCGCGCGATCGGGGAACACGGTGCCGATCTCATCCGCCCCGGCGCCACGGTGCTGACGCACTGCAATGCCGGCTGGCTGGCGTTTGTGGACATCGGCACCGCCACGGCGCCCCTCTACGCCGCCCAGGCCTGCGGACGCCGGTTCATGGTGCTCTGTGATGAGACCCGCCCCCGATGCCAGGGGGCATCCCTCACCGCATGGGAACTGGCCCAGCAGCAGATCGAGCACCGCGTGATCGCCGACAATGCCGCCGGCTGGCTGATGCAACAGGGACGCGTGGACCTGGTAATCGTCGGCGCGGACCGCGTTCTGGGCCGCACCGGCGAAGTGGCCAACAAGATCGGCACCTACACCAAGGCGGTGCTGGCAAAGCGCCACGGCATCCCGTTCTACGTTGCAATCCCGGAATCCACCCTGGACTGGACCCTCAACTCGGGCGCCGACATCCCGATCGAGGAGCGCGACGAGGCCGAGGTCCTGGGGGCAACGGGCAGCCGTCCGGGCGGCCGCAACCCGGGCATCTACGTGCGGATCGCCAACCCGGCCAGCCGCGCGCTCAACCCGGGATTCGACATCACGCCGCCGGAACTCATCACCGGCTACCTCACACCACGCGGCCTGCTGAATGCCGGCGGCCTGCGCCCTGCAGTTCCGCGGTGAGCCGGCCTTGCAGGGTCCACCCGTGGCGGCATTCGTGCCGGAGACCTCCGCTGCCCGCCTCCGTACTGGAGGAATGCCGCGATCCGGCATTCCAGAGATCAGGGCGTCCGCCGGCCCGTGGGGATTCCATTCCGGCCCCGGATCGCGGCACGATGCGGTCCGGCAGTTCATGAACGGCATCCTCCTCCTGCGTCTGGTCCTGGCCGGGCTGGTGATTCTGGCCCACAGCTGGTGGGTCCTGCTGGGGAGCGATGCGGAGGAACCGGGTATGCGCCTCACGCGGGGCGAGCGGAACTCCGGGGCGCTGGCCGTGGACGGCTTTTTCGTTCTCAGCGGAATGCTGGTCACCGCCAGCTGGCTGCGCAGCCGATCCTTCGTCGGATACCTCACCAAGCGGATCCTCCGGATTTTTCCGGGATTCCTGGGCGTCTGCCTCTTTCAGGCGTACGTGCTGGTCCCGGGGCTCGCTGGCGACTGGCGTCCGATCCTGAGCCTGTCCGCCGCGGGCCAGGTCCTGCTGTTCGCCCTTACCCTCGGGGGTGCCGGACGGGAGACCGCCCCGGGACCCACCCCATTTGCCGACCAACCCTTCACGCAACTCAACGCGTCCCTCTGGACGATCCGCCCGGAGTTTCTCTGCTATCTCCTGCTCGCCGCCCTGGGAGGGTCGGGCCTGCTGGGCCGAAGCGTCGTTCGTTGGAGCCTGCTGGGGGCCTGTGTCGCGCTCTTCGCCCTCCAGCCCGACTGGGAGTGGCACGAGTATCTCAAGGGGGTGTTCGGGACCTTCTGGTACTGGCCGCGTTTCCTGGCGTACTTCATGGCCGGCGTATGCCTGCACCATTCCGGCGACCGGTTGTCCGACGCCCCGCGCGTCTCCTGGCTGCTGGTGGCCGGCTTGCTCGCCGCCACGCTGCATCCGGTCACCTTGCGGATCGCGCTGCCCTTGCTGGGCTCCTGGCTGCTGCGCAATCTCACCCGAAGCCTTCTGCTGACGCGCCTTTCCGCCCGCCTGCCCGGTGATTTCTCCTACGGCATCTATCTCTACGGCTTTCCCTGCCAGCAGCTCCTGGTGTTCCTCACGGGGACGAACTGGAACCCGTACCTGTTTGCCCCGGCCGCATTCCTGATCACCCTCATCCCCGCGGCCTTGAGCTGGAGGTGGATCGAGAAGCCCTTCCTGGACCTGAAACCGGCGCTGGTCGGCGGGACGACTCGGGTCCTCGAGTCGGAGGACCCTTCGCGCTCGTGACGCCACCACCCCCGGGAGAGTCGCCGAACCTGAGCACGCGCCGACGCCCGGGTCCGGTGCGATTCCCGGGCCTGAATGCCCGGCGCAAACCGCAAGCCCGGCAGTTTCAAGCCGGTTGTCGGGTCAGGCGGGCGCTGCACCCGCCCCTTGGGCAAGTCATTGATAGCCCGGTGCGATCATCCGTCATGTCGCATGAAGATGCGTCAACAGATCTGCCTTGTCGGGCCTCGACAGCAACCTACTGTATGGCCATGCGCAATCAGCCCGCTTGGCTGGTGGTCGCGGCCTTGCTGATGCCGGACATCCTGACCGGTGCCGACTGGCCTCAATTTCGGGGTCCGATGCTGGACGGCTCCACCCCGGAGACGATTCGCACCAATTGGACGCAACAGCCCCTGCAGGTGGCCTGGAGCCGTGCGATCGGCCCGGGCTGGAGCGGTGCTGCGGTGGTTGGCGGGCTTCTGGTCACGCAAGCCCTGGAGACCCGGGAGTCCGGACCCCGCGAGGTCTGCCTTGCCTTCGAAGCGACAACGGGACGCCCCCTATGGTCCCGGGATGTGGAGGACGCAGCGTACGACAGCCTGGTCGGCTACGACTCCTGGCTCAACGGTCCGCGATCCACACCCACGCTGGTCGGCGACCGGGTGATCGTCCTCACCTCGCGCCTGAAGCTGTACGGCCTGGATGCGGACACGGGGGAAATCGCGTGGCAGCGGGACCTGATCGCCGAACTCGGCGGGAGCGTGATCCGGTGGCAGGCGGCGGCTTCCCCGTTGGTGGTCGGAGACCTCGTCTTTGTGAACGCCAACGCCCCCGAACGCGGACTTCTGGGCATCCGCTGGGCCGACGGCCGCACGGTCTGGCGCAACCACGACGAGCCGATGACCCACGCCTCACCGGCACTGGGCGTGATTTCAGGCGTGCCGCAGGTGATCTTTCTCACCCAGCGAGGACTGGTCGCGTTGGTACCCGAGACCGGCGAATTGCTGTGGCGCTCGGACTTTCTCCCATCCAGCACCTCAACGGCCGCCACGCCCGTGATCGCCCGGGACCATGTTTATGCCTCCGCAGCCTACAGCGCCGGGGCCTGGGGCATCCATGTCTCGCGGGCGGGGGACGGTTTCAACGCCTCCCAAGTCTGGCGGCACCGGGCCACCGCCTTCCAGAATCACTGGTCCACCCCGGTCGAGCACCAGGGACATCTCTACAGCATCGTCGAGGCCGGCACCGCGGGCGACGGGGGCGACGGGCGGTTACGCAGTCTCGCCTGTCTGGACCTCACCGCCGGGGTCAACCGATGGGTCACCACCGGGGTGGGCGCGGGGCATGTCGGACGCGGAGGCCTCCTCAAGGCCGGCGATCATGTCCTGGTGCTGTGCGAGTCGGGGGAACTTGTACTCGTGCAGCCGGACCCAGCCGCCTACGTGGAAGTGGCTCGCCAGCAAATCCTTCGAGACGGCCTGTGCTGGGGCGCCCCCACGCTCGCTGGCGGACTGTTGTTTGCCCGGAACTCCCCCCATCTGGACCGCAATGGCAACGTGGCCTCCGGCCAACTCATCGCCGTCGCGGTGGCGCCCAAACCAGACCGTTTGCCGCCGCTGACCCTGTCCGCAGGGTCCGGCCGTTCCGCGCAAACGCTGGTGGTCCGGGTCGGCGCGCACGACGGCACGCCCTTGGGCGCCTCTCACGCGCCGCGAATCGGGCTGCGCACCTCGGGTTCGCTGTCCGGACCTGCCGGAGGCTGGACCCCCATATCCGCCGCCTGGCGGGTGGTGCGTGGTGGGCTGGAGGCGGAGATCCCGGCGGCAGTGGACACGCAGTTTCTGCAGGTCCAAGGGCAGTAAACCACCCCTCCCGATTCAAATGCCGCCCGGAATTCAACCTCGTCGAGGGTTCGCGGGGTTCACCCTCATTGAGCTGCTGGTGGCCGTGGCGATCCTTGCGATCCTTGCCGGCTTGATGCTTCCGGCGCTTGCCGGGGCCCGGGAACGCGCCCGAAGGGCCGCCTGCTTGAACAACGTGCGCCAGTTCACCCTCGCCGCGTTGGTGTATGCGGGCGACCACCAGCAGACGTTGCCCGTGGCGGACACCGACAATGCCGACAAGCGCGATACCCACACGCCGATCCTATCCAGTGCCACCCGGACCCACCTGCTGCGCTACGCAACTGAACTTCGCATCCTGGACTGCCCCAATCTGACCCAATGGATGGAAAAGCGTCCGGGCTGGAGACTTCACGACGAGTACGGCACCGCTCTGGGTTACCATTACCTGGGCGGGCACTCGGCGACCCCATGGGCTCCGACCGACGCGCGGACCCAACCTTGGATTTCGCCCCGCAAGACCACCGACGACGCCCAGCTGGCCCTGGTGGCCGACCTCAACGTGGAGTGCCACAGCTACCACCGTATCCTGGCGCCCCATGCCCGATTTGGGCCGGTGGTGCGCGACGATGCTTGGTTTGACGCCCATCCGGAGGCCTTCGAGCAATCCCCACGGGACGCCGGGGCCCGGGGCGGCCACGTCGGCCTGCTGGATGGTTCGGTGTCCTGGCGGGACATCCGGCAGATGCATCGCCGGCGCGCCTCGCAGCTTTGGGAGTCGGAGGGGGCCTTTGGTTACTGGTGACCGGCGGGTTCCGGGAGAGAATTCGCCCCCCCGGACGCGGTCCTCTCTTGTCCGCCACCGGTCTTCTTCGTTAACTGCTCCCGCAACTTTTCCGGACGGCGACCGTTGAATCCGCCGGAGTCTGCGACAGGCATGGCCTACCGGTCACTTCAAGGAATTCTGGAACGTGCGGAACTGACAACGCCCGCGCAGTTTCGCGACTGGACGGCGGCCTGGAGGGCGGCGGTCGAAGGCGGCAGCAGCGAGACCCAGATCGCCTTCTTTGCCCGGGAGGGCGGACTTTCCGAAGAGCAATTTCTTCAGCGTCTCGGCCAGGCGCTCAACTGGCCCTTCGTCGAATTGGGCAAGCGGGTGATCGAACCCGACGTCCGGAAGCGGGTCTCGACCAAGGTGGCGTTCCAGTTCTCCGTCATCCCGGTCCAGTTCGAGGACGGCCTCCTGCAGGTCGCCACGCATCAACCCTTCGATCCCGCGATGCAGGCCGCCGTCCAGTTCGATGCGCGGGGTCCGGTGCAATACGTGCTCGCGACGCGCACCGACATCGAAAAGGCGCTGAAGAAGTACTATGGCGTCGGCGCGGAGACGCTCGACGAAATGTCCGAGGACGAGCCGATGGAGCTGCTCGTCGGCGATGACCGGGAAATTACCGGCGACGACCAGGACGCCTCGGTCATCAAGTTCGTCAACCAGGTCGTCTGGGAGGCGTTCAAGGAACGCGCCACGGACATCCATTTCGAACCCTCCGAGGACGAGCTGCGCATCCGCTACCGCATTGACGGCATCCTCCACCAGACCCCGCTGCCCCCGCAGATCAAGCGCTACCAGGCCGCCCTGATCTCGCGCATCAAGGTGATGGCCGGCATGAACATTGCCGAGAAGCGGCTGCCGCAGGACGGACGGATCAACGTCCGGATCAAGGGGGCGGAGATTGACATCCGCGTGTCCACGGTGCCGACCGTCTGGGGCGAGTCCGTCTCGCTCCGGCTGCTGACCCGTGGCGCCATCTTCTTCGGTCTCGAAAAGCTGGGGTTTGCGCCGGAGGAGGACGCCGCGATCCGGGAGCTGATCGTCAAGCCCCACGGGATCTTCCTGGTCACCGGCCCCACGGGATCCGGCAAGTCCACCACCCTTTACGCGTTCCTCTCCACCATCAACTCGGTGACCAAGCGGATCATCACGATCGAGGAACCGGTGGAGTACGAGCTCAAGGGCATCAACCAGATCCCCGTCCGCAGCGAGATCGGCCTGACCTTTGCCGTGGGCCTCCGGCACATCCTGCGTCAGGACCCCAACGTGATCATGGTCGGTGAGGTGCGGGATCTTGAGACCGCCGAAATTGCCATCCGGGCTTCGCTGACCGGCCATCTGGTCTTCAGCACCCTGCACACCAACGACGCGCCCAGCGCGTTCACGCGCCTGATTGACATGGGCATCGAGCCGTTCCTGGTCGCCTCGTCGGTGGAGGCCGTCATGGCGCAACGGCTGGTCCGCACCATCTGCCCCCACTGCAAGGAGCCTCAGAAGGTGGATCGCGACTACCTCAGGCGCATCGGGTTCCCCGAGGCCGAAATTGACTCGACGACCTTCCTGAAGGGCGTCGGCTGCGAGGAGTGCCGTCAGCTCGGGTACCAGGGCCGGACCGGCATCCACGAGCTGCTGGTGGTCGGCGAGGCCATCCGGCCGCTGGTCATGAACCGCGCTCCGGCCTCCGACATCGCCCAAATGGCCAAGGCCCAGGGCATGCAGACGCTCCGCGAGGATGGCTGGCGGAAGGTGAAGGCCGGGGTGACCACGCTGGAGGAGGTGCTGCGGGTGACCCAGAACGAGGAACATGTGCGCAGCCTGTTGAGCGACGGGAGGATGGCCGAAACATGAAAGCCCGGGCCGCACGTCATCAGTCCTGCTCCGTGCTGGCCGTCTCCCCCCTCGGTCGGCGGGTCTGGCAGTTCGAGGTCGCCCGGCACCGCGTCAAGCCCTCCGGCGAATTCCGCGTGGAGGCCGGCAAACCCCTGCCCAAACGCCTGCAGGGCCGCGACTGGCAGGAACTGTTCCAACCCTGTCTGCGGGTCGCCTGGCTGCCCACGGAGCTCGCCTTCGTCCGCGCCGTGCAACTCCCCTCGGGCGACCCGGCCGAGCTGCCCGCACTGGTGGAGTTCCAGCTCGACCGGATCTCGCCCCTGCCGGTCAACCAGATCACCTGGAGCGCCCTCGGCATTCCCCATCCTGACGGACGCGCGCAGACGGCCCTGGTCGTGATCGCCCCCCGGGGGGCGGTTGAGGATTTTCTGGGGCAGCAGGCCGCCGAGGGGTTCGTCGTCCAGCAAATGGACCTGCCCCTGGCCCGGGCCTGGCGGGGGCTGCAGCCCACCGAGGACAGCCTCTGGCTCCTTTTCGAAACGGCGGGGGAGCGACGATCCTGCCTCGCCGGCTGGTACATCCAGGGCGTGTGGCGGGACGTCACGCTGCTGTCGGTGGCCCCGGGACCCGGCGGCGCGCCGGCCCTGGCCACCCTGCTGAGCCAGATCGCCTGGGCGGGAGAGATGGAAGGCTGGCTGAGCGAGGTGCCGCCGGTGCACGTGGTCTCCGATGCCGGTATCGCCGGCGAAATGGAACCGCTCCTCACCGCCTGGTCGTCCCACCCGATTCGCAGGGAGACGCCCGCCCCCATGCCCCTCATCGCCCTGGCCAGTGCCACGGCATTTGTGACCGCCCCCGGTCCGCCCCTGGTGCCCCCGGACTGGAGCACCCTTCAGCGGCAAAAATCCGTGGACCGCCTCTGGATTGGCGGCCTCGGTGCGGTCGGCATGGCGTACCTCGTCTTTCTGTTTCTGTTCCTCGTCACGCTGAACGTCCGGAAGTATCAGCGCGACGAACTCAAGTCCGAGGTGGCCACGTTGGGGTTGAATTACACCAACACCCTCCAATTGAAGGCCCAGGTGGGCGTGCTTCAGGAGCAGGTCGCCCTGCGCTTCGCCGCCCTCGATGCTTGGCGCGCCGCGGTGGAACTGCTGCCGGCGTCCGCCACCCTGACCCAGCTCGATTTCCAGAAGGGCCACACCCTCGCCCTGAGCGGCACCGTGCCCCCCGACAGCACCAGCGACATCACCCGGTTCAACTCGGACCTTCGGAAGTCCCAGGTGTCCGGACAGCCCTTGTTCGCCAATGTGAAGGCGGCCCAGTTCAACACCCGTCCGGGCGCCCCGGCGACGTCGTGGAGCTTTGAGGCGGAACTGAGGAGGAGCGACACGCCATGATGCGCTGGCTCGACCGCCTCAACCTCCAGCCCCAGGAGCGGCGCTGGCTCCTGGTCGGCATCGTCGTGCTCGCCGTCGTGCTCAATTACTGGCTGGTCTGGCCGTATTTTTCCGAATGGACCGAGGTGCAGCAGGAAATCTCCCGGCTCTCCGGCAACCGCACGAAATTCATTGGGGAGCTCTCGCGGAAGTTCGGCTATGAACTGCAGCTCAAGGAGCTGCAGCTCGCCGGGGCCGAAGTGCTGCAGGAGGACCAGGCCAACCGTCTGCAGGCCACCATCCAGTCCAAAGCCTCGGAGTTCGGGGTCACGGTCGGCAACATCCGTCCCATCGCCTCCGCAGCCCGCACCGGACAGACCAACGCCTTTTTTGATGAACAGCAGATGTCCGTGGAGGTCATCGCCGGGGAGGTTGAGCTGGTGAACTTCCTCCATGCGCTGGGCCTCGGCGACTCCCTCATCCGGGTCCGCGACATCGCCCGATTGCGGCTCGACCAGACCCAGACCCGTCTCCAGACCACCCTGACGGTGGTGGCCAGCTACCAGAAGAAACCCAAGACCGCACCGGCCACGACGTCCGCGTCGCGACCCACCACTGCATCCAGGGCCTCCGCCGCCACCAATGCGGCACCGGTGCCCGCCAAGAAATAACCCCCCGTGAAGACCCTCCTGATACCCTGCCTGGTGCTCACCCTGGCCTGCGGGCCGCTGGCCGCCCAGGACTTTGCCCTGTCGGAGCCCGTCTCGGCCGACGACGTGCCGGTGGTGGACTATTCCGTCGTGGACCCTGCGATCGCCCTTGCCGTCGAGACCGAGGTGCCCCCGCCGGACCCGGCACTGCCGTTCTTCCCCGGCGACGTGCCGGTGCAGCCGGTCGAGGTGTTCACGGAACCGCAGGTGCCCGTCGAGGAGGTGCCGGAGGAGGCACCCTTCCAGCCACCGGTCGCCCTTGCCACCGAGGGGGCCGTGGTGCCCAACGTGCCCGCACCACCGCCCTCCGCGCCAGTGCCACGCCAGCTCCCGCTCCCCGGGGCCGCCACCAATGCGCCCCGCTTCACCCTGCCCCGGCCGGGGGCCGGGGGGCGTCCGGTCGGCCCGAATCTGCCGCCCCTGCCCTCCACGCCCCAGGGGGTCTCCACGGCCACACCGTCGGCGACGGCCGGCGCTGTGGGTACCGGTGACGCCGAGGCGACGGACGTGATCAATTTCAAGAACATGCCTCTGGAACAGTTCCTGGACGAATACGCGGAAATTTCGCGGCGGACCGTGCTCCGCGCCGCCAACCTGCCCGCCCAGGCCCAGATCAATTTCCGCCCGGCCTCCCCCCTGACCGCCGAGGAGCGCCTCGAGATGTACGACACCATCCTCGCGTTGAATGGTGTCACCATGATCCCCACCGGCCAGAAGGCCGTGCTGGCGGTCCCCACGGCCCAGGCCATGCAGGAGGGTGCGGCATTCTCGAACCGAAAGCCGGACGAATACGCCGAGGCCAGCCAGTTTGTGACCCACGTGGTCAAGGTCGAGCACATCCCGGTTCAGGAGGCGGCGGAAACGGTGAAACAATTTGCCAAGAACCAGAACGGCATCATCGCCCTCGAATCCACGAAGACCCTCGTGCTGCGCGACTACTCCATCAACGTGAAGCGGATGCTGGAGGTGCTGAAGGAAATTGATGTCGAGATTGAGCAGGAATACCAGCTGGAGGTGTTCCCGGTGAAATTCGGCAAGGTGGAGGAGCTGTACCAGACCCTGAGCAGCGTGATCAGCGGGGGCGGTGGGGGCGCCCTGCCGGCGGCGGGAGGGCGGCTGGGTCGTGGCGGGCTCGGAGGCGGCCTTGGCGGGGGCCTCGGGGGCGGGTTTGGCGGGGGCAATCTGGGGACCGGATTCGGAGGCGGCCGGGTGGGCTCGCAGGGCTCCTTCGGCGGCGGTCGCGGCGGCGGCAACCTGTACGCGCAGTCCGACGACCTGGAGCTGCTGCTGCCGCAGCAACAGGCCGTGCCACGCCCGGCCACCACCACCGGCACCCCGACGTTCCAGGGGCGCCTGAACAACGTGAACCGTGCCGGTGCCCAGCAGAACCCCGCCCAGCCGCTGCTCAACGAAGCGAGCATCACGCCGGATCCCCGGTCCAATTCCCTGATCATCTACGCCGCCCGCAAGGACATGGCGCAGCTCCGCAAGATCATCGAGAAGGTGGACACCCTCCTCGCCCAGGTTCTGATCGAGGGCGTCATCATGGAGGTGGGCCTCAACTCCGGACTGTCCTACGGCGTGAGCGCCCGGCAGCGCTACCGCCAGTTCAACGACACCGTGGGCGGCGGGGGCTCCATGGACAACCTCAACGGGTTCGGCTCCTTCACCAACCTGTTCCCGACGATCCCCACGGGCGGCGGTCTCAATTACCTCCTGCGGTTCAACGAGGACATTGATGTCATCGTCAAGGCCCTGGCCTCCGATGCCAACGTCAACATCCTGCAGAGACCGCGCATCATCACCTCCCACGCGACCCCCGCGAGTTTCTTCGCAGGCCAGACCGTTCCGTTCGTCCAAGGCGGCTTCAACAACAACGTGGGCATCGTGGGCACCAGCCTGTTCTACGAGCGGCAGAACGTCGGAGTGCAGCTGGACGTCCTGCCCTACATCACGCCCGACGGCCTGGTCGTGATGGAAGTCCAACAGACGATTGAGGAGATCGCCCCCAACAACGCCGGGTTGGAATCGGTGCCAAACGCCCCCGTGACGAACAAGCGCTCCGCCACCTCGACCATCTCGATCCAGTCGAGGGAATCCGTGCTGCTCGGCGGTTACATCCGCGCCTCCAAGGCCTCCGGCAATTCCGGCGTGCCGCTGCTCAAGGACATCCCGCTGCTCGGCAAGCTCTTCCGGGCCACCACCGTGGACAAGTCCCGGACCGAACTGATGATCCTGATGCGTCCCACCGTGCTGCCCACCACGCAGTCCGCGGCGGATCTCACGCAGGAATACCAGCAGAACTCCCCGCAAATCCGGATGCTCGAGGCGGATTTCACCAACGAACGCGACAAGCTGAACCGGGCCGCCGAACGGCAAATGGACCGTTTGGGACGGCCACAACCGCTGGTTCAGCCCTGAACGATCCGGCCATCGTCTCCCGGCAGCCACGGGAGCCGGCGGAGCATCACCCGCACGTCCGACACTCCGTCGGGATCCAGCACCAGTTCCAGCCAGCCGCCGTCCTTCAACAACTCAATCCCCGTGGGTGAGGGGCACAGGACCGCCCGAAACTCCCGCCACCACCGCGCCTCCTGCAGCGCCGTCGAGTAGCGGCGCACGGTGTTGCCGAGGAAACCGATGCGGGGCATGCCCGCCAGACGCCGTCCCAGCCGGAAGATCGCCGGGGTGTGCAGATGGCCGACGACGGTGAGGGCCACCTGCGGCAGCACCCGGGCCACGGAGGGTTCCGCCCCCAAAAACGGCAGCGCGCTGGGGTCATGCACAAAGAGGATCAGGCGCCGGTCCGGCCCCACGGATGCCAGCACATCCCCCAATTCCTGAAGCATCCCGCTGCGGATCTTCCGCCAGCCATCCCGCTCGACGTGGAGCAACTCCGGTTCAAACACCGGCAGCGCGGCCGGACTGGAGGCGACGCCCACCAGCACCCAGGGACCGGCATCCCGCCTCCACACTCCCGCCAGGCCCAGTTCAGAGCCGCAGCGCGCCCAGCTCTCCAGCCGCAGACCACCCACGCCGCCGAACAGGCTCTGCTTTCCAAGTTCATGGTCCCCGATCGTCGCCAGCAGCCGCGCACCATAGGCCTCCCGCAGACGCTCCAGCGCCTCGCGCGCGCTGGACATCGCCGCGTCGTCACTCACTCCGACAAAGGCCGAATCCACGGTGAAATCACCGTTGGCCACGACGAGATCCGGCGACGGATTCAGCGCGATGAGTCGCCCGAGCCGCTCGTTGTGGGCCATCGGATCCCGAAGCCACACCCACGACCGCCAGGCCCGGGCTGCCAGCTGCAGTGCGGGATTCCGGATCACCCGCGTCTCAAATCCCCGGCGCGCCTGCTCCGCGGCACCGGCATAGTGGACATCCGAAATCACGGTGATCCGAATGGACCCGGGCCCCGATGGGTTCGGGTCGGCGCGTGCCCGGGCGAATTTTGCCGCGCCAGTGCTGGAGAATTCCGATACCACGTCCGGACCATGTTGTCCCCGCACCGGTTCCCGGCAGGCAATGTCCGATTCTCGGGAAAATCCGGGCCAGCCTGCCAGGCCCGCGTGGATTGCCTGCAACGCGGGGCTCCCCGACACGTGCCGCGGTGTGCATTCCGCGGAATGCCGGATCTCCGTGATTCCGTCTGAAGGCCTCCGAGATTCCGGTGGCATGCCCATTCCCGGTCAGCCGATCCGTCTTGATCAACTGCTGTCCCGCTACGGCTATTGCAGCCGCAGAGAGGCGCGGCACTGGCTCCGGGCCGGACGCGTCCAGGCCGCCGGGGCGGTTGTGACCAACCCCGCGCTCAAGTTCCGGCCCGGCGAAGTCCTCGTGGACACGACACCTGTGGAATTCCCCGGAGGCTTGCTGGTCCTTTTCCACAAGCCGCCGGGACGGGTGTGCACCCACGACCCGCGCGAAGGTCCCACCATCTACGACCTCCTGCCCGCACGGTGGGTCCGGCGCAATCCCCCGGCGAACTCCGTCGGGCGCCTCGACAAGGACGCCACCGGCCTCCTGGTGCTCACGGATGACGGCGAATGGATCCACCGGTGGACCGCTCCGCGACATCACGTGGCCAAGCGCTATGAAGTGACGGTGGACGGCCATCTCACCCCGGAAATGGTGTCCCGGTTTGCGTCCGGAACGCTGCGCCTGGACGGTGAGTCCTCGCCCTGCCTGCCTGCGCGCCTGGAACTGCTTTCCGCAACCCGGGCCCGACTCGAGCTGACCGAGGGCCGGTATCATCAGGTCAAACGCATGTTCGCCAGCCAGGGCTGTCCGGTGAGGCGGCTCCACCGCACCCATTTCGGACCGTTCGCCCTCGGGGACCTGCCGGAGGGCGGCTGGTGCGCCGTTCCGTGGCCGGAGGCCGCGGCCTGAACCGGGTGCGGTCGTTCAACTCCCGGATCCCGACGGCGCGCCCGGGCACCCGAGACGCCACCCGCGAACCACGCCCGGGCGGTTGACCCGAAGCAAGACCTCAGTGATCGCCGGATTGCCGCACCCAACCCTGGGTCACGAAATACTGCTGCAGCTCGGCGGCGATGCGGTCCGCAAGATTCCTGGCGTCGGCCTCCACCGTCTGGGCGCGCGCGCCGATCAGCGCCGTGGTGCCGCTGAGGGCCATGCTGGCCCCGACGTTGGCGGCCACCGCGCCGCCACCGGCCATGGGCCCCATCCCCGGCCGTCGCGAACTCTGGGTCGTGATGTAGAAGTCATCCACCAGCGCGCGGCCCGAATCCGTGACCTCGAACGCCTGCACCAGCACGCGCACCTCGCTCGCCCCGAGGCCAAAGCCGACGATCATCCGCTGGCGCTGGCTGCCCTGGTCAATCGAGAGGAACTGGCCGTCAATTTCCAGCACACGCGCGCCCGCCGGCGCTGCGGCGGCCCCGCGAATCGTGCGAAAGCCCTGCCGCGCCAGGCTCGCGGCCAGTTCCCTGGATACCAGCTCCGAAATCTCCTGCGCAATCCGCAGGCGTTCGCGGTCGTCGGCATCCGCGCCCAACAGCTCCTGCAGCCGCAGGCCGATGGTGTGATCAAGCGCCACCTCGTCCGGTGACACCGAGAACTCGTTCACCACAAAAACGTCCGGGGCGGGCAGGCGCCCGGTGTTGACGACCCGATGCTCCACCTGGGTCCGCGCGCACGACGACAGCATCGCCGCCGCGGCAATCAAAGCGACGCACACCGCGAATCGGGGGATGGAACCGCGATCTGGGACCGATGGCGGGGGGATGCGGCGGCGGGGAGGTAAGGGTGGGTTGGAATGCATGACGACAACCACCCCGTGGATATTGCATCGGCCGTTCCGCCATCAACCGCTTTCTTTCGGGCCAGCGGACGGGCCTTCAGGGCACCCAGGATTTTGGCAGAACCCGCGGAACGACCGCGCGCCGGTTGCGGCGATGCACTTTGAAATCGGCGTCCGCTGTGACCCCGGGCGGGCGCGGCTCAACAACTCACCAACACGCGGCGGACGGGGAATGGCTCGCGCGCCCGGACGCAATGCCGGTCCGCCCGGCGCAACGACGCCACCCGGAGCCCGGCATTCGGCCCCGAGCCATCCCACCCCGATTCCTTCACGTCCCGCAATACGTTTGAAACCCGCGGGCCTCCGGTCCGGGGGGGGCGCCAAATTCGGGCGGTATGGCGTCGCGATCGTACGGAGCCGCAAGCACGCGCAGCAGCCGATTGAAGGGACCCAGATCCCCGCCGGCCCCTGCGGCGGACAGCGCCGCCTCCACAAGGTGGTTCCTCGGAATGACCGCCGGATTGTGACGTTGCATGCAGACGCGCACAGACTCCACCGGGTGCGGCTGACGCGACAGGCGCGCCCGCCAGCGCCGGCGCCAGGCCTCGAAGGCCTCATCGCCTCCGGGCTCCGCCGCCGATGCCCCAGGATCCAAATCCCGAAAGGTGTTGGTGAAGTCGGCGCCCTGTCGCTGCATCCATCCCAGCAGATCGTCCACCAGGCTCCGGTCCTCGGGTTCTGCGACCAACAAACCAAGCTTTGCCCGCATCCCATCCAGCCAGTGCTGCTCGAACCGGGACGGAAATCGTTCCAACACCCCGTTGGCCACGGCGACCGCCTGCTCCGGATCGCGATGCAACAGCGGGAGCATCCCCTCGGCCAGTCGCGCAAGATTCCACTGCGCGATACCAGGCTGGTTGCCGTAGGCATACCGCCCCTGGTGGTCAATGGAGCTGAACACGGTCCCCGGGTCGTAGGCGTCCATGAAGGCGCACGGCCCGTAGTCGAGCGTTTCACCGGAGAGGGCCATGTTGTCCGTGTTCATCACGCCGTGGACAAAGCCGACCAGCTGCCAGCGCGCCACCAGGGCCGCCTGACGCCCGGCCACGGCCTCCAGCAGGGCCGCCGCCGCCCCGGGATCCGCCCCAATCTCCGGATCATGCCGATGCCGCGCATAGACCGCGAGGGCCTCCAGGGCCTGGTGGTCACCCCGGGCGGCCGCCCACTCGAACGTGCCCACGCGCAGGTGGCTGGCCGCGACCCGCGTCAACACCGCCCCCGGGAGCGTTTGCTCGCGAAACACGGGCTCGCCGGTCGCCGTCACCGCCAGGCTGCGGGTCGTCGGAATGCCCAGCGCGTGCATGGCCTCGCTGATCAGATATTCCCGCAACATCGGGCCCAGTGCGGCACGGCCGTCGCCCCGGCGCGAATACGGGGTCCGCCCGGGACCCTTGAGCTGGATGTCCAGCCGGCGGCCGTCCGGCGTGAGCTGTTCCCCCAGCAGAATCGCCCGGCCGTCGCCCAGAAGCGTGAAATGCCCGAACTGATGCCCGGCGTACGCCTGCGCGATGGGGTCCGCACCCGGCGGCATCGCGTTCCCCGCAAACAGGGGTGCCGCCTCCGGACGCCCGAGCACGGCGGCATCGAGTCCCAGGGATTTTGCCAGGGAGGCGTTGAAGATGACGAGGGACGGCGCACGCACCGGGGAGGGCGCAACGCGTGAATACAACTGCGGCGGCAGGGCCGCATAGGACTGCGACAGATTCCAGCCCGCAACCGCGGCCGTGGCTGTGGCCGCGGGCTCCGACTGGGGAGTTCGAGATTCCAAGTTTTCCGACTTCACCACGCAGGGTGTTCGGAGAGGTCTGGAAGGTCAAACGACACCGTGAGAGGCACCCGGGTTCCCTGGGGAGAGCCTCCGGCGTACGCGTGTGGAGGCCCCACAGGCCCAGCTCCCGGTGGCGCGTACGGCTCCGCGGGAGCGTCGCCCCACCGGTTTGCCCCACCGGTTTGGCGCACGTGAAGGTCCCTCGCCCCCATCGGGCCCGCTCCCATCCGGGCAAATTCCTTCGATCCGCCACCATCGTTCCCCGGCGGGCGTGGGATATCCCGCTTGACCCTGCCAGCCCCGAACCGGAAGCGTCGCAGCCGCGATGCTCCGATGGCTCCCCAAACCCCTCCTGGCGGCCTTGTCGTTCCTGCCTGCACTGCTGGGTACCGGCTGCGCCCACCGTCAGGCCAATGCCCCGCTCACCCAGGTCAATTCCGAGCAGGGCTACTACTTCCATAGCCGTCCCCGTCCGGACAACTCATCAGAAATCCTGTTCGTTCTCGCCTTCTCCGGCGGCGGCACACGCGCGGCGGCGCTGAGCTACGGGGTGTTGGAGGAACTCCGGAGGACGCTGTACCCGGTGGAGGGCGGACATCGGCGGCTCCTGGATGAAGTGGATGGCATCTCCGCCGTCTCGGGCGGCAGCTTCACCGCGGCCGCCTACGGACTCTATGGCGACGCATTGTTCGAAACCTTTCCCGCGGCGTTCCTGAAGCGCGACGTGCAGAAGGTCCTCGTGTGGAAAACCCTGAACCCCTTCCGGTGGCCCAACCTGCTCTCGGCCCGCTGGGGTCGGTCGGACATGGCGGCCAGGTACTACGACCGCATTCTGTTCACCAACGCCACCTTCGCCGACCTTGAGGCGCGTCCGGGCCCGTTTCTGCTGATCAACGCCACCGACGTCTCCAGCGGCGCGCGATTCAGCTTCACCCAGTCGCGGTTTAATTATCTCTGCTCGGATCTTTCCTCCTACCCCCTGTCGCGGGCCTGCGCCGCCTCGTCGGCCGTCCCCGGCGTGCTGTCCCCCATCACCCTCGACAATTTTGCCGGAGCGTGTGGGTTTCAGCCGCCGGACTGGGTGCTGAATCCGACCAACCTGCCGCCGCGGGTCGAGTTCCTTGCACGGGAACTGCGCCGACCGCTCGACCGCACCAACCATCCGTACCTGCACCTTGTGGACGGCGGGGTCTCGGACAACCTCGGCCTGCGGGAACTGCTCGACGCGGCGACCTACTACCGCTACACGCCGGATCTTCGATCCCGTCTCGACATCACCAAGCTGAAGCGGGTGGTCATCATCAGTGCCAACGCCTACTCCGACCCCGAGCGCAAGTGGGACCTGAAGCCATCACCGCCCGGCTCGATTTCCTCAGCGGTCGCCGCGGCGGGCCATACGCTGAACCGCGTCTCGTTCGACACGCTGGAGGTGCTGCGGGACACCGTGGAAAGCTGGAAGGAACAGGTCGGTGAAGACAGCGAGGTGTCGTTCTATCCAGTGCTCATCAGCTTCACCAACTTCAAGGACCCGAAGGAGCGCAGGTTTTATCTCAACCTGCCCACCAGCTTCGTGCTGCCATCCCCCGACGTGGACAAACTCGTGGAGGCAGGCAGCCGGCTGCTGAATGAAAACGAGGTGTATCAACAGCTCCTGGCGGACCTTGGGGCGACCGTGACGCCATCCACAATGCGTTCCGACCCCGCGCCCCGGATCGCCAACACACGCTGACCTGCGGCTCAAGACGCCTTCACGAACACGACACACACCGGGGAGCCTGTGGACAACGTCTGCCCCGTGGCCGTGAGGCGGCCCGTGTCCGGGTCCACGCGAAAAATCACGATCGAGTCCGAGTTCTGATTGGCGGCCCAGAGGGTGCGTCCGGACGGGTCGAGCTGAAAATTGCGCGGCGTTCGTCCTCCGGTGCTGACCCGCTCGACAAAGGTCATCCGCCCGTCCCGCGCCACCTGCATCACCACGATCGAATCGTCGCCGCGGTTGGATCCGTACACGAACCGTCCGTTGGGATGGACACAAACCTGGGCGGTCGAATTTCCGGGCACCTCGCCCCCGGGAAGGGTCGTCACGGTCTGGATCTCGCGAAGCGCCCCCCGCACCGGGTCGTAGTCCATGCTCGTGAGCGTGGACAGCAGCTCATTGATCACGAACAGCCGGTTCCCGGATGGCGCGAAGGCCATGTGCCTTGGACCGCTCCCGGGCGCGAGCCGGGAAAAGGGCGGGTCGTTGGGCGTGAGGAGACCCCGGGACGCATCGAAGCGATACACCAGCACCTGGTCCAGGCCGAGGTCGGCGGCGACGGCGAACCGGTTGTCGGGGGACAGGTAGATGGAGTGGGCGTGCGGCGCCGCCTGGCGGCGGGGGTTCACGCTGGCCCCCTGGTGCTGCACGAACGAAGTGTGGGGCCGGAGCGATCCATCGCTTGCGATCGGCAGACAGACCACACTCCCGCCGCCGTAGTTGGCGGCGAGCAGGTTCCGTCCGGTCGAGTCCACTGAGACGAAGCAGGGCCCGGCCCCGACGGCTGACTGCTGGTTGATTTCGCGCAGCGACCCGTCCCGCGGTTCGATGGCAAAGGCGCTGAGGTAGCCACCTGGACGGCCGTTCCATTCGGGCGACTCATTCGCCGAATACAGGTGCCGCCCATCCGGATGCACCGCCAGAAAGGAGGGACTGGTGGAGGCCGCGGCCAGTCCGCGGGACTCGATCACGCCGTTTTCGCCATCGAAACGAAAGCCCTGAATACCCTGGCTCTTCGGACCCGTGTAGGTGCCGACATACACATTCCAGATCTCGGCGCGCACCACGGCCATGGTGGCGAAGAACGACAAGAGAAGCGCTCCGGAACAGTTGCGGGAATTCACGGCCTCTGAGTAGCGGGAATGCCATGCCGGAATGAAGCAAAAAGGGCTCCCGCAAGATTCGCAGGTGCGGTGGGGATGGGCTGCTGCCCATCCCTGACTTCCCCCGAAGCGCACCGAAAGCCACCGCCGGGTATGCGGGAGCCGCAGTCTTGTCCAAGTGCATGGCGTGCAAATGGCAGTCCTGTCACTTCGGCCCCAGAGTTGAAGGGCATCGGCGCTTCAGATGCTTGAAGCCCCGCCTACCGTCCTCCCCAAATCCACCAATGCCCGATCCTCCCGACATCGGCTCCACTTCACCTTGCTCCCGGACGATTGAAGCCCCGGGAGCCGGGCATGAAAACCCACCGGTCTCGATGCTGGCGACAATTGAAATTCCCCACTTGGGGGAGGGGTAGTTGGGGGGGATGGCGCCCTGGGTGGTGGAGCGGAGGAAGGTGAGCCGAAGGCGAACCTTCCGGCGGGAAGTCGTTGACGACGTGAATTCTAATACCTTTACAGCGGTAAACTACAGCCGCCGCCACGCCGCAACGCAAAAAGGCCACTTTTGGGACAGGCTCTATGTAGAGGTCTAATCCCGAAGCGCGTCGGGCGAACGGGAGTCAGCCGTCTCGCTCACATGCAATTTGAACGTCACCGGCAGCTGCCTCCCGTCGCTCAGGCTTGACGTTGGCGGATGGTCCGAAATGAAACCAAACTGGCCTCGTCAGCAGAATTTGTGGGTAGGAGGCGGTTCGGGTAGTCGGCCAAACGTCAGGAAGCCATCCCCGAGCATGCCCCGGCCCCAGTGGATTTCATCCACCCCAATGGCCCGCACGCCTTGAAGCACCCGATGCTTGAGGCCCCACGCCACGGTCCATTCCACCGAGCGAAACACCGCCTCCCAACTGACCCCGAAGGCCCGGGTGGTCTCCCGCCAGCTCAGCCGCCGCGCCCACATCGCCAGGAAGGCCATCATCCCAATCGTCAGGGGTGACTTCGCAGGGTGCGCCAGGGCTTCGCGCAGGGGGACATCTCCTGCGCAAAACGCCAGGAACCTCATTCTCCGTGCGATGGAGTCCGTCACCGGGGAGGCAAGATTTACAGAATACAATTTACAATTGACAATTTTAGAAATTCCGGGCTCCGTTGGCTCGTACGCCCGCGGTCACCACCCTTCGAAGCCATGACGCTCCCCTGGTGTTCTCTTCGCCCGTCGGTCCTGCTGATGGCCGTCGCATTCGCGGCATCCGCCGCTTCCCCAATCCTGGTTTCGGTCCGAAGCCCGGATCTGGCCCCGGCGGTCACCGGATCCGGCCCCTCCTCGGGCGGCGTGTTTGTCGGACCGGCAATGGATGCCGGCAGCCGATACGTGGTGTTCCTAAGTGGTGCCGGCAATCTGGTGGACGTCCCCATGCCGATGGGCACGGTCAATGTCTTCCGACGGGATCGCGTGGAGCACCGGACGGAGCTGCTCTCGCTCACCTCGGACGGCGCCGTGGGAGGGCGTCCAGTGCTGGAGTTCTCGGTGACACCGGGTGGCGACCGCATGGTGTTCGCCTGGGCGTCGCACGATGTTCCAGCCGGGGACACCAACGGATGGGAGGATGTCTATCTTCGGGAGGTCCCAGCAGGGGTGACCCGGCTCGTCAGCGCACGGGCCGAAGGCGCCGGGCCGGGCAACGGGCCCTCGGGAGCACCGGCAATTTCGGCCGATGGACGTTTCGTGGTCTTCGAGAGCCTGGCCACGGACCTGGTGCCGGGGAACGACACCAATCACGCGACCGATGTGTTCCTGCGGAACCTGGAGACAGGTGTCACCCTGCTCATCAGTGCGACCGCGACGGGCATTCCGGGGGATCGTCCATCGCGCCAGCCGCTGGTCAGTGGCGACGGATCCCGTGTCGTGTTCCAGAGCGACGCCCTGAACCTCGCTCCTCTGACCAATTGCGGGACCAGTCTGCTGGTTTGGACCCGCGGAGAGGGTGCCTTGCAGCGGGTCACCCTGCCCGGCGATCCGCCCTTTTCCGGGCCCTTCTCAGTGGCGGACCCGGTGCTCTCCGCCGACGGCCGATACCTCGCGTTTGCCTTCCCCCCGTTAAGCCATGTCGGCGATTACCGCCAGGTCTCCGTGTGGTGGATGGATCTCGAGACGGGGGATCTGCGGCGGGTGTCGGGTGACCTCGCGGCTGCCGGGGGTGCCGTCGTCGAGGGTCCGTCCATGTCCGCCGACGGGCGGATGCTGGCGTTCACCGTGGTGGCCGACATCGCCACGGAACTGCCGCAGGTCCGGATTTGGACGCCGGAAAGCGGCCTCAAGTCCCTGGAGGAACTCCGCCTCGGGGTGCCGCCGACCACCGGGGAACCAGGCGCGACGTTCCGCCCGGTGCTGGCGGCAGATGGGGGGAGCCTGCTGTTTTACTCCGACGAGGCGGTGCCCGAAGCCGGGGTTCCCGAAGGAGGCGAGATCCGCCTGTACCACCGGGTGTTGGCCACGGGCCGAACCCGGCTGATTGCCGGGGAGGACGTGGTCTTCGTCGGGGGAATCAGTTCCGACGGACAGGCCGTGCTCTGGGATACGGCGGATCCGGTGTTTGAGCCGGGCGACGACAACGAAGTCCTGGACGTGGTGGTCACCCGGTTGGGTGACGAGGCGCGGGAGGTGCTTTCCGTCGTGGCGCCATCCGCCAGTCTTCGCACCGCCCAGGGCGCGAGCACCAGCACCGGCGGACTCAGCGATGACGGGCGGTTCCTCGGGTTCCTGAGCACGGCGGACGATCTGGTCGCGGGGGATGCCAACCGCGTGACCGACGGATACGTCTTCGATGCCTCGGGCCCGGGCAATCGGCGCGTGACCGGGCCGCCTCACGGATCCGGAATCGTGGCACAGACCCGTGAGCTGCTCCTTTCGCGGAGCGGGCGCTTTGTGGCATTCGTCACGGCATCCCGAGGATGGGCAGCCGGCGATACCAACGACCTGGCCGATGTCTATGTCAGGGACCTCGTGCTGGGCACGACTGAACTCGCCAGTGCCCGGGATGGAACCGATCTGAGCCTGGACCAGACGGCGACTGACGTTCAGCTCAGCGCCGATGGACGGTGGATTTCCTTTTGGACCACCCCGCCTCCGGATCAGTCCCAATACGGCGTGCTCCACCTCAGGGACAGGTCCACACGACGCACCACGCTGGTCAATTCGCTCGGGCGGACGGGGGGTTATTTCAACCCGCCCGGATATTACGAATTGTCGGCCGATGGCCAGGTCCTCCTCTTTAGCAGGGACTCCCGGTCTTCGTGGATTCACCGCGAGGGATCCCCGGAGCTGCTCACCGTGGAAACGTGGTACAGTCTGAGTCCGGACGGGCGCCGGGTGGCATTTTCGAGGACCGGGAGTCCGGCGGGCGGGATCTGGGTCCGCAATCTCGAGGGTGGCGGGGAGCGACCGCTCCTCGAGTTCCCGATCAATACCGATCTCATCCGCGACGTCGCCTTTTCCGCCGACGGCTCCGTGCTCACTTATTGCCGTCGCTCGAATCTGCGGGAGGCACCCGCCGGGAATCCGTGGCAGGTCTGGGCCATGGCGGTGGCGACGGGCAAGCCGACCTTGATCAGTGCCTCACCGGAAGGCACCCAAGGCTCCGGCGACAGCCGCGTCCCGCAAATCAGCGCCGACGGACGCTTCATCGTGTATCGAACGGAGGCGCCCAAGCTGGTGCCGGGTGGCGGCGAGGTCACCCAGGACATCGTGGTCCACGACCGATACCTGGGCATCAACCGCCGTCTGTCGGCGACGGCCGATGGCGGGGCGGCCAACAATCGTTCCTCGCGTCCCAGGATCAGCGGCGACGGCCGGATGGCCGCATTCACCAGCGCAGCCAACGACCTGGTGCCGGGAGATGGCAACGGACTGCAGGACGTGTTCCTGGTTGCCATTCCGCGGGACCCCGCGCCCGATGTGGATCGGGACGGACTGCCCGATGGCTGGGAGGTGGACCGCTTCGGCACTCTTTCCCGGGACGGAACCGGGGATGCGGATGGCGACGGCCTCAGCGATGCCGAGGAGTGGGCCTCGGGCACGGACCCGAACGATGCCGCCTCAGGATGGCGGGTGCGCTGGGAGTCCACCGGAGGAACCCAGCAGTTCCGCTGGCGGGGTTCAGCCGGAGTGCTGTACCGGGTGGAACGGGCCGATTCCCTGGCGGGTCCGTGGACAGCCATCGGCCCTCCCCTGGTGGGTCATGAGGGAATCATGTCGTCCGCCTTGCGCGACGGGATCACCGATGAATTCCTCCGGGTGGTGGCGTCACGTTCTGCGCTCTGATCGGTCGCCCCTTTTGACGAAGCGCGTCTCGTCAATGATCGGGGCCGAATGCCGATGGCCGCCCAGGAGTCCGTTCACCTCCCGAGCGATCTGATCCATGACGTCCGTCGCCTCCCAGCGCGAATCGCTGATCCGATGCTGGATCCCCTGGCAATTGCTCTCGGGAATGTCGCCATGAATGCACTCGATGTACGTCCGACGTTCGGTTCCCGGCAGGCCGGAAAGGCAATCGGTCGCATGCCCGCTGACATCCCGGCCCCAAACCTGGAAGTGATGGGAATAATCCGTCATCAGCGAGTGAAGTCGCTTTCCGATCTGCCGCAGGCCACCGAAGGCATTTCTAGATGGCGCGATGTTTGTCGCGCCTTGCGGTTGGATTCTGTTGGCGGGGCGCTTTCCGTCTCGAGTTTGATTTCATTTCGGTTGGTCCTCCTCCGCGCCAGCATCGTTGTCCTGCCGGGTCGCTGCGATTCAGTCTCGGCCGCAGGAATACGCCGTCATTGACGACGGAAGGGCCTCAGGCGCAGCGTTCGTCCATGAGAGCGTTCACGGCGGTTGTCCGGAAGTGCGCGGACACGGGGCCATACGTTGGGTCCGTGCCCGGGTTCGCAGGCGCTCATTCGCAAGGGGAGTCCTTGGATGAGTTGCGGGGGAATCTCGGAGAGGTGTTGGGCATGCTGCTCGAGGAGGGAGAGCCCCTCTTAAATGCTGAATTTGTGGGCACACAGACGATCCAGGTGGGGTAGGTCATGGGCAGCCATCCGGTACTCACCATAGCAATGTTATTCAAGAGGCCCGAGCTTGATGCGATACGTGCCGGCAGGATCACTCTTGCTTTTCGACGTTGGCGCCGCCCCACGGTCAAGGCCGGAGGAACGCTGAAGACTCCCGTTGGCCTCCTGTCCATTGATCGCGTCACCCTCGAGGATATATCCCGGATATCCAGTGCTGATGCGGCACGATCGGGACGTGATCTGGCTTCGTTGTTGTCCGGTCTTGAACGAGGAAGAGAGGGCTCCATTTACCGTATTGAATTTCATTTTGCCGGCCCCGATCCCCGCATCGCGCTTCGTGAGGACGTGGATTTGTCAGAGAACGAGCTTCAAGAAATTCAGCTGAAGTTGCGCCGCCTGGATGCGGCATCGGAGATGGGCGATTGGACTCTTGAGATTCTAAGTGCCATTCAATCGAAACCACGGCTGGCCGCCGTTCATTTGGCCGACCAGACTGGATATGCCAAAGAGTGGCTGAAGACACAGGTCCGGAAATTGAAGAATCTGGGCCTGACCATCAGTCACCAACCGGGATATGAACTGTCCCCTCGGGGAATCCTCGTCACCAGAGCCCTGAAACTGGCCAAACAACCCGATGCACCCCCTCAATCACGCGCATCACGCCACGAACCGGGTCCCTGACGCTCATTGTGGCCGGCCGAGCGAAGGGTTTGGGCTTCCCGCACGCAATCGCACCCTAAGCCCGCAGCGAAGCAGGCCACCGCAAGCGGCGTACAACCCCGCACCACCGGTTCACCGAGCGCCTGCGCCTGCTGCCGCCGCGGTTCCGCAGGCTGCGGGTCGCCGTCGGTCTGTTCGGCGCCGGCGATTTCGCCCATACCCTGCTCATCCTGGTGGCCGTGCAGACCCTCATGGTGCTGTTCGTCGTGGGCGGCCTTCTGGTCCTGCGCCTGCGACCTGGACCTGCCCGCACATAGACGCGCTCGACCGGAGACGGGGAAGACGGCACGATGGGCGGCATGGACGGGAGGAACGGCGGTGGCAAAGGGAACAAGGGCTGCAGTCCCCGGGCGCACCGCTCCCCTGCCGCAAGCCAACAACACCCGACCCAGGAATCCGCTCCCACATGAAACCTGAAAAACGGCCCGCTGCGTCCAGTCCGCTCTGGCTCGTCCTTGGCCTCGGTGTGGCGCTGGCTGGTGGCCTCATCCTGCTGAGCCTGATGCCGTCGCGTCCGCAATCCGGACCGGCCCAGCAGGCCGTGTCCGTCGCACCGGGCGCCGGAGGCACGCCCGCCTCCCCGGCCTTCGCCGCCACCCGTCCCAACCCGGAGCGCGCCCAGGGCTCGGCCCCCGAAGGAATGGTGTGGATCCCGGGGGGCGAATTCTCGATGGGCAGTGACGCCGCCAGCGAGTCCCTGTGCGGCCAGCCGGGAACCACGCGCGATGCGCTCCCGGTCCACCGGGTGTACGTGGACGGGTTCTGGATGGACGCCACGGAAGTGACCAACGACCAGTTCGCAAAATTCGTTGCCGCCACCGGGTACGTCACGGTGGCGGAGCGGGCTCCGACCCGGGAGGAGTTTCCCACGGCCCCACCGGAAAATCTCGTGGCCGGATCCGTGGTGTTCGCCCCCACCCCGGGACCCGTCCCCTTGAACAACCACTACCGCTGGTGGGCCTACGTGGCCGGGGCTGACTGGAGGCATCCGGAAGGGCCAGGCAGTGATCTGACCGGACGGGGGAGCCATCCGGTCGTCCACGTCGCATTTCCCGACGCTGAAGCCTATGCGAAATGGGCCGGTAAACGCCTGCCGACCGAGGCCGAATGGGAGTTTGCCGCCCGCGGGGGCCTTGCAGGGCGGCTCTACGCGTGGGGCAGCGAGTTCGCGCCCGACGGACGCCACATGGCCAATACCTTCCAGGGACGCTTCCCGCTCCGGGGAGGGGACCTCGCCACGGACGGCTTTGCCGGGATCGCCCCGGTCGCGCAGTACCCACCGAATGGCTACGGGCTGTACGACATGGCGGGCAACGTCTGGGAATGGTGCCATGACTGGTATCGTCCCGACACCTACCCCACCCGGATGCTCGCCGGCGGGGTGCCACGCAATCCGCAGGGACCGGAGATCCCCTACGATCCCGACGAACCCATGGAGAAGAAGCGCGTGCATCGGGGCGGCTCCTTCCTTTGCACCGACCAGTACTGCACCCGGTACATGGTCGGCACCCGCGGAAAGGGCGAAGTGATGACCGGCAGCAATCACCTCGGATTCCGCTGCGTGCGGGCTCCGTCCCGGTAGCGACCGTCCGGTCCCGTGTCTGACGACTGGCACCAGCTGCTGCAACTTGCGCGCGAGGAGGTCCGCACCACCATCGCGAACCTGCCGCCCGGGCTTCGGCCGCATGCCGAGTCCATTCCCGTCACGTATGAATCCGCCCCGGGCGACGGGCTCATCGCTGATGGCTGGGACCCCGACCTGCTGGGGATGTACGTGGGCGACCCGGTGGGCGTCGCGCTGCCGGATTCGGCACCCGTTCCCCGCCAGATCCTGCTCTTCCTGGAAAACCTTTGGGACTTTGCCGAAGGCGACGAGACGATCTTCCGGGAGGAGGTGCGCATCACGTACATTCACGAGTTCGGACACTACCTCGGCCTCGACGAATCGGACCTGGAGGCCCGGGGTCTGCTGTAGATGTCGCGCTGCTCCATGCAGACAGGGAGGTACGCCGCAACAACCGGGTTTGATGCCCGCCGCGATTTGGCCCAAGCTCCGGGAACGGGAACCCGCCGAACGCGATCCCTCCGGGGAAACCGGGCGCCGTCGAAAAACGGTCCCCGCCCCGGTGGCTTGCACCGGCACGCGACTTCGCCGCGTTTCCGATTGCCGCCACGACCTGCGCATGAAACCGATCCGATCCTCTATGCCGTCCGACACCTCCTCGAAACCCCGCCCGGCCTGGCCGCGCCTGGTTGCCGCCTTCGTCGTCGGCGGACTGGTCGCCGTTCCCGCCAGTTACCTGCTGTTACGCCGTCCTTCTCCCGCCCGCGAGGCTGCACCGGTCACCATGCCGGCATCCGGATCTGCGCCGGCACCGGCACCGGCTCCCCTCAGCCTGCCGGAGGAGGTCGCGGAGCTTTACGAACACACCCTGAAAGTGCTGAACGCGGCGGCGGCAGGAGCCCCGGACGCCGAGGTGGTGATGCACCTCAACGAGGTGGCCGGCGCACTGCCCCCGGCCCAGGCCGCGTTTGAAGCGCTGTCCGAGGCCGACCGCGAGCCGGTGACGCGTGCCGCCCAGAAGGATTACGCCGCCCTCGTTGCGGCCGCCGGCCGCGTGGCGGGCCGTCCCGATGTCAGCCGCGAACTCAAGTCGCTGACCCGGGAAACCGTGGTCCAGCTGGGCACCTTTGCCATCGGCGGTTACCGGGTCGAGGAGGCGCTCGAGGCCGCCTATCTGCAGTCCATGGTGGTCCTGGAGAAGTTCCAGGCCGGCGCGCTCACTCCCGCGGAGGCGGCCGCGGACCTCGACCGGCTCGCATCCCGCGTCGGCACGTTCCTGCCGGCCTTTGACGCCCTGGAGGAACCCTACCGCAGCCGCATCCAGGAGGAGGCCCGACGGTTGATGGAGGAATTCCCCGCCGTGGCCATTGCCGCCGAGTCCGGCACGGACTGGACCCCGGAGCTCCAGCAGCACACAACCGAACTCCTGCAAATGCTGACCGGCTTTGCGCGCTGAACGCCCGGGTTTCGCGGCGGGACGCCGGTTTCCCCACCCCTCGGCGCCCTGAAGTCAGGACGCCTGACGGGATGCGGATCAGACACGGCACCCACGCACAATGCGATTCCACATGTAAACCATCTTGCGTGCCGGATTCGATTCGGTTCAGGGTTCCCCATCCACTGAATCACGATGGCAAGTGCACCGCGGGCGTTCCGCGGGCACGGGTCGTCCGAACCCAACCCTGCACGTTTCCGTTTCGAGCCGAATTTCAAACAACCTCCTTGGGTGTGCTTGGGTAACCGGGAGCCGCACGCGCCGCACCGGACTTCCGGGTGATCCTTTCGGAGGGGGAACATCAATTCTTCGGGCGACTGGCGACAGCTCCAACAGCCAGTCCGGATGACCGCACAGCCACGGTGGGGACTAGGCTGGGTCATTCTCCTTCCGCAACCGAGTGTTGCGGGACCCGTCCGAGCGGGTGTTTCCCCTCCTTACCCTCCAAGAACGTTCTCTCATCCGGCTTCCAGGTGGACACCGGTGCTGCCTCCTCCAGTATGGCGGGCATGCAACCGGTGGATGTCACGCCGTTCGGATCGGAGCTGGCGATCCGGTGGCCGGATGGGTCGGAGAGCTTCATTCCGTTTGAAGCGCTCCGGCGCTACTGCCCCTGTGCGTCCTGCATGGGTGAAAAGGACATCTTTGGGACGACCTACAAACCCCCGGAGCGCCCCTATGCGGACAATGCCTTCCAGTTAGCCCGCATCGCCCCGGTTGGGGGGTATGGCCTCCAACCCGCATGGGCCGACGGCCACGGCACCGGGATCTACTCCTGGGATTATCTGCGACAAATCGCGGCCGCCTGCGGAGCCGGCGCGACCGGGGCCTGAGCGCACCACAAGGGCCGGCGGCAACCGACTTGGACTGCCAATGTCCGCCCCCGGCAGGCATTCTCCCGCGGTCGTGGGTTCCGAAATCGAAATCGTCTGCAGCAACCGGCTTGAGGATCTCGCCGAACGGCTTGCCGCCGCGATGTCGTCCCCGCGGCAGGGGGATCCGATGGCTCCCGAAATCCTCGTGGTGCAAAGCCGGGGCATGGCCCGCTGGCTCCAACTCGAACTGGCCCGACGCCTCGGCGTGTGTGCCCGGATCCGCTTCCCCTTCCCCAAGGCCTTTCTCCGGGAGCTTGCGCTGCTGGTGGTTCCCGAATGCCGCCCGGACCCCCGATTTGAACCCGACGCCCTGACGTGGCGCGTCTGGGATGCCCTGGTCTGCCTCCGGGACCGCCCGGAATTCGCCGCTCCGGAGCGTTACGCAGGTCCGGATCCCCTGCGCCGCTTCCAATTGGCCCGACGGGTCGCGGGCCTGTTCGACCAGTACCTCGTGTACCGTCCCGACCTGATCGCCGGCTGGGACTCCGGCAGGGACCCGGACTGGCAGCCGGCGCTCTGGCGCGAGGTCCGCGGTCCGGAGGACGGCTGGCCGGAATCCCGGTGGCTCCAGGCGACGGCCGAGGGTCTCCGTGGCGGCGTGCCGCCCGGCCTCCCCGGGCGGGTGTTCCTCTTCGGAATCGCCGCACTGCCACCCGCATATCTCCAGGTCCTCGCCGCCCTTGCCCATCGGGTGCCCGTGATCCTCCACACGCTCCAGCCCACCCGCGAGTACTGGGGCGATCTTGTGTCGCCACATGCTGCCGGACGAGAGCTTCGGCGGGCCGGCGCCGGCCCGGCCACTGCCGACGGGTTGCACCTGCAGACCAGCCCCCGATTGCTGGTATCGCTCGGACGTCAGTCCCAGGCCTTCCATCGCCAGCTCACCGATCTCGGTGCCGGAGGTGGCGACGAGCCGTTCACCGATCCTGGCGACGACACCCTGCTTCACGCCCTCCAGTCCGATTTGATCCACCTGCGGGCCCCGGATCCGCTGGCGTCCTCACGGGCAATCCACCCGGCGGATGCCTCGATCCGAATCCACGCCTGCCACAGTCCGCGTCGCGAGCTCGAAGTGCTCTACGACCAGATCCTGGACGCGATGGACCGGGATCCGGCACTGGAGCCCCGTGACGTGCTGGTGCTGACTCCCGACATCGAGGCGTACGCGCCGCTGATTCATGCCGTGCTGGGCGCCCCGGAATCCGAATCCCGACGTCTCCCCTACACCGTGGCCGATCGCGAGCCCCGCGCGCAAAGCCCGCTGGTCGGAACGTTTCTCCGCCTGCTCCACCTCCCCGACGGCCGCTGCGGACGCTCTGAGATTGAACCGCTGCTCGAAGTGGCCGCCGTCCAGCGCCGGCTCGGATGGAGTCCCGAAAATCTCGCCCGCTGGCAGCAGTGGCTGGTCGCGCTGGGCACCGGATGGGGACTGGACGCCGGACACCGCCGGCGTCTCGGGCTCCCGGCGCTCCCCCAGGGAACGTGGAGCCACGCGCGGGACCGCCTCCTGCTGGGCATGGCCATGGCCGATGGGGACGAGGCGGTGATCGCCGGCGTCAGTCCCTTTCCGGGCGTCGAGGGGGACGGCGTGGACACCGTCGCCGGCGTGGCCCTGCTCGTCGGCGCGCTGGAACGGGGGCTGGAGCTCCGGGACCGTATGCTGCCGCTTTCGGGTTGGGAGCGCGAGCTGATGCATCTCTTCGACGCGTTTCTCCTTCCGGATGCGGCCGAGCTTGAGGATGCCCGATGGATCCGGGAGACCCTCTCGCGCCTCTCTCGTGTGGCGGCCGAGGCCGGGGTGACGAGCGAGGTCCCGTTCGCGGCCGTGCGCGACCAGCTCCAGGTCTGGCTTGCAGAAGAAGGCAGCGCCGGCGGATTCCTGCGCGGCGGCATCACCTTCGCGGCGCTCAAGCCGCTGCGCAGCATTCCCGCACGGTTCCTGGCGGTGCTGGGCCTCAACGACGCCGCCTTTCCCCGCCGTCCGGTGCCCGCCGAGTTCGACCGCATCGCCGCCGATCCACGACCGGGGGATGAAGCCCGCGAAGCCGACGACCGCCACCTCTTCCTCGAGACGCTGTTGTCCGCACGCGACCGGCTGCACCTCAGCTACCTGGGACAGTCCCCGAACGACAACACACCGATCCCGCCCTCAGTGGTCGTCTCGGAGGTTCTGGATCACCTCGCCGACCGGGTGGAAGGCGGTGCCGGCCGGGTGACCGATGCCATCGTGGTCCGCCACCCCCTGCAGGCCTTCAGTCGGGTCTATTTCACTTCCGACGCAGACCCGCGCCTTTTCAGTTACTCGGCAGAAAACGCCAGGGCCGCTGCCGCCGCACAGCAACCCGCCCCCGAGCCGCCGATGGCGCGGTCGGCCGCGTCCGATGGCCTGCCGCCGCGCGAGGCCGTGACCGATGTCGTCGAATTGGACGCCCTGGTCCGGTTCCTGAAGAACCCGGCCAGGCACTTCCTGGAACAACGCCTCGGCCTCCGCCTGCCCCGGGCGGGTTCGGTGGTCGAGGACCGGGAGCGATTCATCCTGGACGGACTCGCCGGCTTCCAGTTGAAGCAGCAATGGCTGGATCGCCTGCAGGCGGGCGGCGCGTCCCAGGCGCTTCAAGCGCGGCAGCTCGCCAACGGGGACCTTCCCCTCGGACCCGCCGGCCCAATGACCGCCAGGGAGCTTGAGGCCGTTGCCGGGAAGCTGTTTGCCGTCCTCCCTCCGGAGGAGCGGCAACCCCTGCCGCCGGTCCCAATCGGGATTCCCATCGGCAACGTCCGACTGCAAGGCCGCATCGGGGGCCTGACTCCGGTGGGTCCGCTGACACTCAAACCGGCGGCGTTCAAGGCGGCCGACCTTTTGGAACTTTGGGTGCGGCTGCTCGCCCTGGCCGCTCACGGCTGGCAGGACGGGATGTTTCGCGGACGTCTGATCGCCTGCCACCAGGAGGATCCGGAGCTCCATCAGCTGTCCGTGCCCTCAGATCCCATCGAACGGCTGACGGACCTGCTCGCCCTGTATGCCATCGGCGACCGGCGTCCGCTCCCCTTCTTTCCCAGGGCCGCCGGCGAGCTGACGCGCCCCCAGGGTTCCCAGACGCGATCCTCCGGACCGGACCGCGCGCTGCAGGCATGGACCGGAGGCGAAAATGGCGGTGCTTCCGGCGAATCCAGCGATGCCCATTTCGATTGGTGCTTCGGACACCTCCAGCCGCATCCGTTGGACGACGAGTTCGCCACGCTGGCGGCGCGGGTATTCGAGCCCATCTGGGCCCGGTGGGAGAAGCGCAAGTCATGAAGGTCTCGCCCCAACCCTTCGATCTGGCCACCACGCCGCTGATCCCGGGGGTGACCCTGCTGGAGGCGAGCGCCGGCACGGGCAAAACCTACGCCCTGGCCGGCATTTACTTGAGACTCCTCCTGGAGACCGACCTCGGGGTGGATCGCATCCTCGTCGTGACATTCACCGAGGCCGCCACCGCCGAGCTGCGCGGGCGCATCCGCGGACGCCTGACCGAGGCCCGCCAGGTGCTCCGCGCCGGGACCTCATCCGATCCGACGCTGGAGGCCGCCCTGTTGTCCGGCACCGCATCGGATCAAGCCCGCCGGTTGCAGCGACTGGAACTTGCGCTGGAGGGTTTCGATGCCGCGGCGGTCTTCACCATCCATGGCTTCTGCCAGCGCGTGCTGCGGGAACAGCCCTTCAGGACGCGAGCCCGCCTCGATGCCGTGCTGGAGCCCGACATGGACGCCCTCATTCAGGAGGCGGCGGACAACTTCTGGCGCCGCCAGTTCTACGAACAACCCGCGACCCGCCTCCTGATGGCGTGCCATGCCGGTCTCACTCCGGAGTCCCTCGCCGCCCTGCTCCGGCGTCACCTGGGCCAGGCGGAGCCCCGCGTGTTGCCTGTGGCGGATGGGCAGTTGCCGGACGCTGTGTTGTCGGCGGCGGACGACGCGCTGTCCCGGGCACTCGACCTCTGGCGGACCGACCGCGACGCCATCACGGCACACTTCGGGAATGAGGGAGGCTCCTGGGGCAACGCGCCCTACAACAACAGCACCAGGATGGAGCCCCTCTGGGCGGCGCTTGATGCGTTGTCCGAAGACCTCGGGACCCCCGCGGGCCTGGACGCCATCGGGATGCTGTCCGCGGAATCCCTCGAAGGCAAAAGTTACAAGAGATCCAGGCAACCGGTCCCGTCCCATCCGTTCTTCGAGGCATGCACCCGGGTCATGGCCGCCGTGCGCAATTCCGGCGCCGCATGGCGTTGCGAGTTGCTCGCCACCGCGCCGCGCGAGCTGTCCCGTCTGAAGGAGCGCGCGGGATTGATGGGATTCGACGACTTGTTGCACCAGGTGGCGGCGGCGCTGCGCGGTCCGGATGGCACCGCCCTCGCCCATGCGCTGCGCCGCCGGTACGGGGCGGCCCTGATTGACGAGTTCCAGGACACCGACCCGCTGCAATGGGACATCTTCGAGCGGGCGTTCGCGACCCCCGACATGCACGTGTATCTGGTCGGCGATCCCAAGCAGGCGATCTACAGCTTCCGCGGGGCGGACGTGTTCGCCTACCTGCGGGCGCGGGACCACGCGGACCGCTGCTTCACGCTGGGGATGAACTGGCGGTCCAGCTCCTGCCTGGTGTCCGCGATCAACCACCTTTTCGGCCGGCACGAGTGCCCGTTTGTCCTTCCGGAAATCCGGTTCCATCCGGTGACGGCAGCCGGCAGGGCCGACGAGGAGCCGTTGACGATCGGGGGCCGGGCGGAGGCGGCGCTGGAGCTGTGGTGGTGGGATGATCGGGAGCAGGGCATCACCCGGGGGGAGGACAGAGCGCGACACCTGGCCGCGGCCACGGCGTCAGCGATCGCCCGGATGCTTTCCGCGGACACCCGCATCGGCTCACGCCGGCTCGCGCCGGGCGACATTGCCGTGCTGGTGGACCGGCATGCGGAGGCGCGGGCCATCGCCGCGGCGCTGGCCCTCCGGCGGATTCCCAGCGTGCGCCAGACCCAGGAGAGCGTCTTCGCGACGCGGGAAGCCGCCGACCTGCAGGTGCTGCTCGAAGGCCTGATTGACGGAGCCTCCGATGCACAACGAAAGGCCGCGCTGATGACGCAACTTGCCGGTGTGGCCACCCGGGAACTGGCGAACGCCCGGGAGGAGGGCACCGCATGGGAGGTGTGGCGGGAGCGCCTTGCCGCATGGAGTGATACCTGGCGACGTCAGGGCGTCCTGCCGCTCGTCGAGACGGTGATGCGGGAACGGGACACCCGTCGCCGGCTGCTTGCGGGCCCCGACGGCGAACGGCGCCTCACCAATTACCTCCATCTTGGCGAACGCCTTCAGGAGGTCGCCAGCAGCGGACTCGAAGCGCCTCGATCCCTCGCGACCTGGCTTTCCCGCCACCGCGCCCAGGCCGCGGAGCAGCGGAACAGTCCCGAGGAAAATCTGCTCCGCCTGGAGCGCGACGCGGATGCCGTCCAGTTGGTCACCATCCATCGCAGCAAGGGCCTCGAATATCCGTTGGTGTTCTGTCCCTTCCCCGGGCGATCCGTCTCCGACCGGGGTGCCACCGCCCTTTTCCACGATCCGGCGAACGACCACCAACTGCACCACGACGTGGGCACACCGGATCTGGAGGCGCACCTCGGTTCGGCGGCTGGAGAACAGTTCGCCGAGAATGTGCGCCTGCTGTACGTCGCCCTCACCCGCGCCCGTCACCGCTGCGTGGTCGTCTGGTCCCTCGGCAAGGATGTCGAAAAGCGCGCCCTGAGCTGGCTCCTCCATCCGCCGGCGGGCGCGGACTGCCTTGATGCCACCGGCGCCCTGGAGGCTCTCCGTGCATCGCTCAAGGACCTGCCCGCTGACACCCTTCGGTCGGTGCTGGAGCAGGTTCAGAGCTCTCAGATCTGCGTTCGCCCGCTCCCCGAGCCCGACGACCGGCCGTGGACGCCCCCCGACGCCGGGCCGACCGCGCCTTCAGCCAGAACCTTCCACGGCGTGATTCGACGGGACTGGGGTTCGGCGAGCTTTAGCGCGCTGGTCCACGGCGTCGCAGTGGATCGCGCGGATGCGGACGAAGCGTCGCCCGGCGACCCTGCGGTGCCGGAGACGCCGGACCCCTCACTGCTGCCCGAATTTCGTGGAATCGCCGCGGGCATCTGTCTCCACGAGATCCTGGAAGATCCGGATTCGACCTCCCCGGATCCCGCGACGCGGTTGTGTCTGGTCGAGGAACGGCTCAAGGCCAACGGCTTCGACCCGGCGGCGATCGGCCCGCGGCTGGAGGCGCGCGTGAACGTCCTGACGAATGCGCCACTGTTTGACGCCATTGCATTGGCCGGGGTGCCGGCAGCGGATTGCCTTCGGGAAATGGAGTTTGCGCTCCCGCTGAAGCACGCATCGCCCCGGGCGATCGCCGCCGCCCTCGCCGGAGGACCGCACGGCGTGCTTGGCCCCCGTCTCGCCGCTTCGATGGAGCGACTGACCTTTCCCGACATCCGCGGCATCCTGGGAGGCTTCGTGGATCTGATCGTCCGGGCCGCCGGGCGATGGTGGCTGGTGGACTGGAAATCCAACTGGCTGGGCGCCACTCCGGAATCCTATCGGCCGGAGCGTCTGGAACAGGCCATGCTTTCGGAGCACTACGCCCTCCAATACCACCTCTACCTGCTGGCCCTGCACCGTCTGCTCCGAAACCGGATCCCGGGCTACGACTACGACCGTGACTTCGGCGGCGTGCGCTACGTGTTTTTCCGCGGGGTCTCGCCGGGAAGCCCCGGATCCGGCGTCTTTGCCGATCGCCCGGCAGGGGAACTCCTTTACCGGCTCGACGCGACGCTCCTGGAGGCCCTGCCATGAGGACCTCTACCGTGGACACCCTGCTCGCCGCACCGCCGTTCGCTGGACTCGATGCGGCGTTCGCCGACCTCATGGTCCGCCTGGCCGGGGAGGCATCCCCGGAACTGCGCCTGGCCGCCGCGCTGGTGAGCCGGCGCCGCGACGAGGGCCATGTCTGTCTTGATCTGGACGCCCTCGAGGGGACGACCTTGTCGAATGACACCGGATTTCAACTGGCCCCGCCGCCCATCGAACCGTGGATCGAACGGCTCCGGCGTGCCCCCGCCGTCCTTGGCGGGCCGGGCGACGCCCGCCCGCTGATCTTGGACGGCCGTCGCCTCTACCTGCGGCGATACTGGGACTACGAGCAACGCCTCGCCGGGGCGCTGCTGCAACGGGCCGGTGATCCGATCCCGATCGGCGACACCCCTCCCGCCCCGGAACTTCGCGAAATTCTGGATGCCCTGTTCCCGCCGCGACGCGGAGCCGGACCGGACCTGCAGCGGCTCGCGTCGCTGCTGGCGTTGCGCCACCGCCTCACGGTCATTCTGGGCGGCCCGGGAACCGGCAAGACCCGGACCGTGGTCCGTGCCCTGTCGTTGCTGCTGGCCACCGGCACTCCCCTGCCCCGCATCGCCATCACCGCCCCCACCGGCAAGGCGGTGGCCCGCCTTCAGGAGACGATCCGAAACGCGTCGGCCGAGGCCGCGGCAGGCACCCACGCGATCCCGCTCGCCGCCCTCGCCGCGGAAGCCCAAACCCTGCACCGGCTCCTGAAAATACTGCCGGGCACCGGCCATGCCCGGATGCATGCCGCGAATCCGTTGTCCGCCGACGTGGTCGTCGTGGACGAGGCCAGCATGGTGGACCTTGCTCTGATGTCGAAGCTGCTGGCCGCGCTGCAACCCACTGCACGGCTGATCCTCCTGGGCGACCGCAACCAGCTCGCCGCCGTTGAGGCGGGCAGCGTGCTTGCCGACCTCGCCGCGGGCGCCACCGGCACGGGATGGCCCCGGGAGATTGCAGCGGCCTTTGAGACCACTGGCGGTGGCCCGTTGCCCATCCTGAACACGCCGGCCAGTGCCCTGGACGGCTGCTGTGTCGAGCTCCGCGAGAATCATCGGTTCGGACGCCACAGCGCCATCCATCGCGCCAGCGAGGCGATCCACAGGGGCGACGCCGTGGCGGCGCTGCAGGCCCTCAGGCCCGGGGACGATCGAGAGGCGTCCGCACCGGGGCACGCATGTCACCGGACACTTCCGTATCGCGAGGCTCTTACCGAGGCGTTGAGGCCCATCGTCCTGGACGGCTTCGACACCGCCATCGGGCAGGGCGGTCCGGCGGCGGCATTGGCCGCGGCCGACCGGTTCCGGATTCTCGCGGCGGTACGGATGGGGCCGTACGGCGTGGCCGCCATGAACGCGCTCGCGGAAGGCATTCTGCGCGATGCCGGGCGCATCGGGCCAGGCTCCTGGTATGCCGGACGCCCGATACTGGTCACCACCAACGATCCCGAACTGGCGTTGTTCAATGGCGATCTTGGGGTCGTCCTGCCCGGTGCCGACGGGCGTCCGGGCGCCTGGTTTTCCGGGCCGTCGGGGATTCCGCGCTGCGTTGCCCCTTCACGCCTGCCTCCGCACGAGACCGCCCATGCCCTGACGATTCACAAGAGCCAGGGATCCGAATTTGAGTCCGTGCTGATCGTGCTGCCGGACCGCGACGCACCCATCCTGACCCGCGAGCTGGTGTACACCGCCCTCACGCGTGCACGTCACCGCGCGGAATTGTGGGCGCCGGAATCCCTGCTCCAGAAGGCCATCGCCCGCCGCACCCACCGCGCCTCCGGACTCCGCGACCGCCTGCGGAAAGCGTGAGGTCCCCACCCATTGGTAGGGGCGTGTTCCACCGCGACCCACTTCAACTCCGCTGCGCCCGGGAAGAACCTTCCTGGGATCGCGGGAAGCCCCCCCCGCTGGAGCTTCCCCCGTTCCCCGCAACGTCCCCCACACGCCCGGCGGCAGAAGTCACGGACTCGGTGGAACGTGTCCCTACCACACCTATTGACCTGCCCCTCTGTCGGGGCCACCGGTGGGGCAAGGCTCCCGCCGCGCCGTACGCGAAGCCGAAACCCAACCTGGCGGCGACTCCCCGCGCGCACGGCTCGCCGGAGGTTCGCCCATCAGCGGTGGCCACCGATGGCCTGTCCCTCTCTCGCTCCGCTTCAACTCCGCTGCGCCCGGGAAGAACCTTCCTGGGATCGCGGGAAGCCCCCCCCCGGTGGAGCTTCCCCCGTTCCCCGCAACGTCCCCACACGCCCGGCGGCAGAAGTCACGGACTCGGTGGAACGTGTCCCTACCACACCTATTGACCTGCCCCTCTGTCGGGGCCACCGGTGGGGCAAGGCTCCCGCCGCGCCGTACCCGAAACGACAACCCAACCTTGTGGCGACTCCCCGCACGCACGGCTCGCCGGAGGTTCGCCCATCAGCGGTGGGCACCGATGACCTGTCCCTCTGTCGCTCCGCTTCAACTCCGCTGCGCCCGGGAAGAACCTTCCTGGGATCGCGGGAAGCCCCCCCGCTGGAGCTTCCCCCGTTCCCCGCAACGTCCCCCACACGCCCGGCGGCAGAAGTCACGGACTCGGTGGAACGTGTCCCTACCACACCTATTGACCTGCCCCTCGGTCGGGGCCACCGGTGGGGCAAGGCTCCCGCCGCGCCGTACCCGAAACGACAACCCAACCTGGTGGCGACTCCCCGCGCGCACCCTTCGGTGCCGGCTCAGACGCCACCGGTCGCGACCGCAGCCGCGATGGCATCACCCATCTCGCGCGTGCCTACCCGCCGGGCACCGGGATCTGCCGGATTGTGGATGTCGCCGGTGCGCAGTCCGGAGGCGATGACCTGCTGGACGGCGGCTTCGATCGCCCGGGCGGCAGGATCGAGTCCGAAGCTGTGCCGGAGCATCAGTGCGGCGGAAAGGACCTGGGCGATTGGATTCGCCAGGTCGCGGCCGGCGATGTCGGGCGCAGTGCCGCCAGCCGGCTCGTAGAGACCGAACACGCGTCCGCCGCTCGTGTCACCCAGGCTGGCGCTGGGCAACATGCCCAGCGATCCCGCAAGCGCCGCGGCCTCATCGGAAAGAATGTCGCCGAAGAGGTTCTCGCACAGCATCACGTCAAACTGCGTCGGCCGCAGGATCAATTGCATGGCCGCGTTGTCCACGAAGAGGTGTTCGAGACAGACGTCAGGAAACTCCCCGGCGATGCGGCTCACCACCTCCCTCCACAGGATGCCGTTTTCGAGCACGTTCGCCTTGTCAATGCTCGTGACCTTGCGGCGCCGTTGCCGGGCGGTGGCAAACGCCACCCGGGCGATGCGCTCAATCTCAGGGGTCGTGTACACCATGGTGTCCACGGCGCGTTGGCCGGTCCCGGTCGCTTCCGTGTGCTTGGGGGTACCGAAGTACAGCCCCCCGGTAAGCTCGCGCACCACCAGCAGGTCAATGCCGTCGCCCTGACGCTCCGGACGCAGCGGACAGGCATGGGCCAGCTCCCGGGGGAGCCGGACGGGCCGAAGATTGGCAAACAGGCGGAACTCCTTGCGCAGCCGCAGCAGGGCCGCGCGCTCGGGCCGTTGCTCCTTCGGCACGGTGGGATCCCGGTCGGGAAGGCCCACGGAGCCGAACAGGATGGCGTCGGAACGGCGGCACAGCCCGAGGGTGTCGGGCGGCAGCGCGTCTCCGGCGGCGTCAATGCCCGCCCAGCCCACCGGCGCCTCGGTGACCTGTAGGGTCAGATGAAACCGCCCGGCCGCGGCGCGAAGGACCTTCAGCGCCTCGCGCATCACCTCCGGCCCGATGCCATCCCCAGCCAGGGCGGCAATGCTCAACGATGGGGAACTCATTTGCAGCACGCGGAGGTTGGAAAAGGCCCCCGGCTGATGAAAGCGGATTCTCCAGGCACCCGCATGTCGCACCCCGGTGAACGCAGACAACTGCACCGCGGGCGCGGTTGGACCCTCCGCTCGACAGGCCGTCCGGATTCTGGTAGCCGCAAATCATGGTCTGCCGGTTGCTCCTCGCCGTCCTGGCGGGTCTGCTGGGTGTCGCGGCATTGCGTGCGGCCGCCCCCGGGGAGGCGGGGATGCGCCTGCGTGCGCTCTTGCGGATGCCGGAAATCCAGATCGAGGTCGAGTTCGGCCTGGACAACCGGCAGGGACTGGACGCCTGGGATCCGGTGACCGATCCCGCCGCCGAGGCACGCCGCCTGGAAGGGTTGCTCCGCGGGGACGAGGCGGATGCGATGCTCCTCGACCGCATCGCCGACCTGCAGTCGAAGGCGGGACTGACGGCGCCGGCATCTGAATCCCGGCAACGGGCGATCCGGCGGTGTCGTGATGCGGTCGCCATTCACCCCGAGGATCCGCAGCGGCTTGCCCGGCTGGGTTGGGTGGTGAGCCCTGAGGACGCCGTCGAGGCCGAACAACTGTTGCGCCTGGCGGCCAGCCGCGCGCCCGGGGATCCGTTCTGCCAGCGAATGCTTGGGCGCTGGCTGACCCAGCGGGCGCTCTTTGCAGCTGCGGCGATTCCCCGCGAGGCATCGCCGGCCCATCGCGAGGCGCTTCAGGCCGATGCCCGAAGAACGATTCCGGAAGCGCGGGCGGCCTTGGACCGGGCGGTGGAATCCGCCCCGGAGAATCTGGAGGCGCGGGTGGATCGCATGCTGTTCCACTGGTTCCGTTCGCTCGGCATGCTGGGCGGGGAGGAAACGGACATCGCCGGCGACACCCCGGGATTCGACGTGACGGTGATGCGCGGTTACGTGCTGCCGGATCTTCGCAAAGCCCGCCAGGTGGCCCCCGACGACTTCCGGATCCTCGCGCTGCGGACCTGGGTGCTGGCGTTGTGCACCCGGATGGAGTCCGGCCTGGAATCAGGAAGTCTCGTTGAGGTCTCCCGCCACGACGTCGTGGAGGGCATCGCGTCCCTGGAGGCGCTCGCCGCATCGTCCCGGGAATTCGCGCGCGAGGCGGCCATCCGGGAGGCGGTTGCGGCGCTCCAGTTGGTCCTGCTGGAGGACCATGCCGCCGCGGCCGTCAGCGCCGCGAGAGCCCTCGAACTCCAACCCACGAGACGAAAGGCTTGGGCGATCCGCGCAGCGGCGTTGCGGGGAGCCGGGAGAGAGGAGGAATTGACGCAGTTCCTCGAGTCCACCCTGCAACGCACCAATTCGGCAACGGTCCGATTGATCCTGGCCAAGGTGGCGTATCGGGAGGGAAGGACCGCCACGGCCCGGGAACAGGTGGACACCACCCTGCGCCTGGCCCCGGATGACCTCCGGGCACGCGCCTTTGATCTGACGCTCCGATTGCGCGAGACCACGGAACCGGGCGGCGTGGATGCGGTCGGGATGGCGCTGCAGGGGTGTCTGGAAAAACTGTCCTCTTGGGAACCGGCCTCGGATCGCCCCGCGCTCTTCGAGCATCTTGGGGTGACCGCGGCGGCCTGCTACGCCCTGGCCGGAGACTGGGGTCGGGCCCGGGAGTTTCTGGCGCAGGTCCGCACGCAGTTTCCGGAGAGCGAGTACGTGAGCGAAGTCGCCGCCGTTCTCGAGTCGGGACCCGACGGGTAGGCCGGGAATGGGCCGGCCGCGGAAACGTCGGACCGGCAACGGGACCCTTCAGCGTCGTCGTTTGGGACGGAATGTGCGTCCGCTCCGGTTGAACACCCCAAGCACCTTTTTCGTGGGCCGCGGTTTGCCGGCCTCGGTGAAGAGCACGGATTTCTCGTAGGCAAAGCCGTCCAGCATCGTCTGCTCGATCCGGCGTCCGATGAACCGTTCGATGTCGGCGACATGCCGGCGGTCGGCGACGCACATGAGGGTGAAGGCATCGCCGGTGGTATTGGCGCGGCCGGTGCGGCCGATGCGATGCACGTAGTCCTCGGGGTGGGTCGGGACATCGTAATTGATCACATGGCTCACATCGGCGACGTCGAGTCCGCGTGCGGCGATGTCGGTCGCGACCAGCACGTCGAAGCGGCCGTCCCGGAATCCTTTCAGGGCGTCCTCGCGCTCCCGCTGGGTGCGGTCGGAGTGCAGGATGGCGACCGCATGGTTGTGCTTGCGCAGGAAGGTGCCGATCCGGTCGGCCCGATGCCGGGTGCGGCAGAAGATGATCACCGAATCCCAGTTCATCTGGTCGAGCAGGGAAAGGAGGAGCTCGGACTTCTGCTCGTCCTCGACCGGGTAGATGACGTGCTTGACGGTCTCCGCAGGGGACCGGCGGGAACCGATCTCCACCACCTCGGGCTCGCGCATGGCCCAGCGGATCAGCGAGGCGATATCCGGGGGGACGGTTGCTGAAAACAGGCAGGTCTGGCGGGTTTTCGGGACGCGCTCGACGATCCGGCGCACGTCCGGGAGGAACCCCATGTCCAGCATGCGGTCCGCCTCGTCGAGGACGAGGTACTCGACGCGGTCCAACCGGGCGGCGCCCCGCTGCATGTGGTCCAGCAGGCGCCCGGGGGTGGCGACCAGCACATCAATGCCGCGGCGCAGGTCATCGGTCTGCGCCCCGTAGCCGACGCCGCCATAGACCAGGCCGATCTGCAGGTCGGTGAAGCGCGACAGGTCCCGAAACGAAGTCTCCACCTGGGCGGCGAGCTCCCGGGTGGGCTCCAGCACCAGCACGCGCGGGCCGGCGGCGGCGTGGGCGCCCAGGCGGGAAAGGATCGGCAGCGCGAACGCGGCGGTCTTGCCGGTGCCGGTCTGGGCGCTCCCGATCACATCGCGGCCCTCCAGAATCAACGGAATCGCCCGCAATTGGATCGGCGTGGGATCGGTGTAGCCCATGGCCCGGACCCCTTCGACAATCGGGGCCGCCAGCCCCAGCTTGGTAAACGCCATCGGGCGGCACTCTACCTGCAGCCGGGCGTTGGGGGAACCGGATTCTGAACCGGGGGCGCGCTGCGCGCGAGTTCCCGGTTGCTGGAGGCGCCGTTTCCGGATGGACTCCGGCGATCTCGCGCCGCCATGGATCCAACCGGAACACCTCCCGAGCCTGCGCCGCTGCCGCCGTCTTCGCCTCAGCCCCCAGCCCCAACCCCAGCCCCGGACCCGGGCCTTCCAGCGAGGTCCCCGTGGCCCTGGTATCTGGCGACGGGGCTGATTCTGCTGCCGGGGCTGCTCGGGCTCACCGGCAACGCCGATGCCGCCGCCGTGGGCGCGTTGCTCATCGCCCCGGTTGGCGCGCTCATCTCGGGCATTGTGCTGGGGATCCGCGTGGGCAGGTCCGCCGGCACCCGGGTGCTCTGGTCCGGCCTGTTCTTCGGCTGCTGCTTGATCGCCAGCGAATCGGTGGCGGCCGCGGGATGCGCCGTCGGCAATCCCAGGTTCAATTTCCACTGAACCTGGAAACGGCGCCGCCATGCCGACCCTTGCCTTTCGTCCGCGCACGGAACTGCTGAAGCGGACGACCACCCGGTGCCCAGTTTGCCGCAACGCCGTGCCGGGCGAGGTGTGGCGTGAGGGCGTGGCTCCCGGACGCGTGGTCTTGCGGCGGACGTGTCCGCAGCATGGCGCCTTCGAGGCCACGCTGGCCTCGGATGCCCGGTTCTACTGGATGGCCAGGGGAAACGCCTGCAATGACGCCACGGGATGCTGTACCCCCGCCGGCGGGTCCGACGCCGGGGGGACGCTCGGACGCAACGCCGCCGGACGCCAGGACGGACCGTTCGAGTCGCTCAGCACCTGCCTGGCGCTGATCGAGATCGTGAACTCCTGCAATCTGGCCTGCCCGACCTGCTATGCGGCGTCGCCGGTTGGCGCCGGGCCGGCGGTGGACGCCGTGCCGTTGGCCGACCTCCGGCGACGCATCGAGGGCGTGATCGCCCGGAAGGGAGGCATCGAGATCCTCCAACTGAGCGGGGGCGAACCGACGCTGCATCCGCAGTTCTTCGAGCTGCTCGAATGGGCCCAGGGACACGACCGGATTGATTTTGTCCTGATCAACACCAACGGCGTGCGGCTCGCGCAGGATCCGGAGTTTGCCGCGCACCTCGCACGGGCCGCGGCGCGGAAGGGGCTGCAGTTGTACCTCCAATTTGACGGCGTGCAGGCCGCCGGTCAGCGGCGTTTGCGCGGCGCAGATCTGAGGTCCGTCCGCGAGGAGGCGCTGGAGGTCTGCGGGCGGATCGGCCTGCCGGTCACCCTCGCCTTCACCGTGACGCCTGAAAACCTCGGACACCTGTGGGAGGCCATCGCTTTCGGATTGGAGCGTCCGCACGTGCACGGCATCAGTTTCCAGCCCTTGTTCCAGAGCGGCCGCCTGCCATCCGGAACCCCCGCCGGCTGTGTTCCCCGGAGCCTCAACGTTGCGGATGTGCTGCGCGCCGCCGTGGACCAGAGCGCGGACCGGCTTCAATTCGAGGACTTCACGCCATTGCCCTGCGGGGATCCCAATTGTGCCACCATCGGCTACCTGCTGCGCCTCGGTGGCCGGGTGCATTCGGTGAGCGAGTTCCTGAATTTCTCGGAACTTCAGGGATTCCTGAAGGACAAGTTGAACTACCGCCTGGAGGATCTGGTGCGCTGCGGCTGTGAGACCGAGCCGCTCGGCGCCCTGTTGCACCAGCTGGAACTGAAGGCCAGCGTGGCGTTCCGCATCCTGGTCAAGCCATTCATGGACGCCTGGACCTGGGATCAGGACCGCATTGACCGCTGCTGCACTCATGTGATCCGACCGGACGGACGGCTCGACTCGTTCTGCCGGTACTATTCCGGCTTCCCCGACACCCGTCCGGCGCCGTGAGCCCGCCCGCCCCCGGCGTGGCGGCATCCCAGCCGCCGTACTACAGCGGGCTGCTCCTGGCCGGCCTTGCGGTGAGCCTGGTGTTCTGGATCCGCCTGGCGCGGCGCGACCGCCGGCTGCTTTGGATCTGGCTGGCCGCCCTGCTGGGCGCCTTTGTCGGGGCCAAGGGGATGTATCTGATTGCCGAGGGCTGGCGTGATTGGGGACATCCCGACGCCTGGCAGCGGCTGGCGGCGGGCAAGTCGGTGCTGGGTGCGCTGCTCGGGGGCTATGCGGCGGTGGAGTTGGCCAAGCAGCGGCTCGGATACCCGGGCGCCACCGGGGACCGATTCGCCGTGATCGTGCCGTTGGGCCTCGCGTTGGGGCGTCTCGGATGCTGGCTGAACGGATGCTGCCCGGGCCGGGTGTGCGACTCCCCACGCTGGTGGACGCTTCCGGACGCGCACGGCATCGTCCGCTGGCCGGCGGTTCCGGTCGAATTCGGATTCAACGTTGCCGCCCTGGTGGTGCTCGCGGTTCTGCGGCGCCGGGGACAGTTCCCGGGGAACCTGTTCCATCTCTATCTCATCGCCTACGGACTGTTCCGGTTCGCCCACGAATTCCTCCGCGACACCCCGAATCTCATCGGTCCCTTCAGCGGTTATGCCCTGGCCGCCCTGGCTGTCGCCGCTCTGGGAGCCATCCGCTTCTGGCAAAGAACGAGGGGAGAATGATCCGCTCAGCGAGTGCGATTATCTCGCCTTCCCTTGGTAGGGGCGTGTTCCACCGCGACCCACTTCGATTCCGCTGCGTTCGTGCACAAGCGATCGGGAACGCGGGAAGTGCCAGGCGGCAGAGCCTCCCCACGATCCCCGCAGCCCCTCAACACGCGCAGCGGAAGGAGTCACGGACGTGCGGGA